>CBAAAH010000152.1:0-6904 GCA_964658865.1 uncultured Granulicella sp. | reverse complement strand
AGATACGCCGCGATGCGCTCGCCTTCAAAGCCGCTTTCACGTTCCTCTTTCGGTTCCGCGGCGATGCCGATCGCCGCCTCTTTCATCTGCTCGGTCGCATGCATGACGCTTTGGGCGGCCCACGCCAGGCCATTGACCCTGCGTACGCGCCTGGCGCTTTTCGCGGCACGCGCGTCCTGTTTGTCGAAGGCCTCATCGATGCCCCGCAGCACCGATTCCAGCGGAATACCGGCCTCGCGCCACGCCTCGATCAGCGCCCAATCCAACGTGCTGAGCAGCGTTGCCGTACCCCGACGCCGCTGGAAGCGGTCCTCGATCTCGGTAAAATAGTTGAAGTAATTCCGCACCGGTGTGTCTATCCCGCCACGGCCGAAGCCGGCCGCCGTCGCAGCCTGTCCAGGTTGCGCTCGTACACCAGCCGCACGCCGTCCAGCGTCAGGTTCACGTCCACGGTCTTCATATACTTCGAGTCCGGTGCCAGCAGTGCCGCGAATCCACCCGTCGCAATCACGCGCGTCGATGGCCCAAGCTCCGCGACCATGCGCTCGCAGATGCCATCCACCAGCCCGATGTAGCCGTAATACAGGCCGATTTGAATGTTGTCGGTCGTGCCGGTACCGATGACCTTGGCCGGCTTGCGAATCTGCACCTGCGACAGCCGCGCCGCCTTGCCGAACAGGGCGCTTGCGCTGATACCGAGGCCCGGCGCAATCGCTCCACCCAGAAACTCACCCTTTGCGCTGATGACGTCGAACGTTGTCGCTGTGCCAAGGTCCACCACGATGGTCGGTCCACCGTAGCGCTCAAAGGCCGCGACGCAGTTCACGATACGATCCGCGCCGACTTCCGCCGGGTTGTCGGTCAGCACGGGCAGGCCGGTCTTCACGCCCGGCTCCACAAAGAGAGGGCGCAGGCCGAAAAAGCTCTCCATGACCTCGCGCAGCAGGCTGTCGATGGGCGGCACCACCGACGAAATCGCAATGCCGGTCACGCTGGCTTTCTCGATGCCGTGCATTGCTAGCAGCCCGTGCAACGCGATGCGCAGCTCGTCCGCGGTCTGCTGCAGGGGTGTCGCCAGCCGCCATGAGTGCGCCAACTCCGACGGCACCTCCGTCGTCGCCAGGCGATACAGCCCCAGCACCATATTGGTGTTGCCTACTTCGATCGCCAGCAGCATCATGCTCCTTCTGCTTGTCGTCTATGGATGGGTGAAAGGATTTCCCGAACGCCACCATGGCGCACGGCACGAACCGATTCGTCCGCCAGGCGCACACGCAGCAGCCCATCCTCGGTCAGACCATCGGTCACGCCAGTATAGCCGTCGTCCTCCGTCACGACCACACGCTTGCCGCGCACCCACGAACTGGCCGCGGTAAATCGTTCCAGCACCGTCTGCCCGGTTTCCATGAGCCGCAGTTCGCGATCCAGTGCGCGCAGCAGTGCAACGGCCACTCGCTCCCGGTCGACAAGGTGCCCTGCAACATGCCGAAGCGACGTCGCGGTCTCTCGCAGATCTTCCGCAAACTCCGCTTGATTTAGGTTGATGCCGATACCGATCGCCGCATATCGTACGGTACCCGCCGGGGTCAGCGCAGCTTCCGTCAAAATGCCGCCGACCTTCAAACTGTGTCCACCCAAAACGGGCACGACCAGGTCGTTCGGCCAGCGCAGATCAAGCTCGACACCGGCGGCCTCGCGCACTGCTGCTTGAGCCGCAAGTCCCGTTGCAAGTGAAAGTTGCAGCACTTCATTGCTCGCGACGGAAGGCCGAACCAGAACCGTCAGGTAAAGCCCGCGATCCGGCTCGGAGTGCCACGTGTGACCGCCGCGGCCACGCCCAGCCGTCTGCTCGTCGGCAAGATACACCTGGCCCGCTTCCGCACCTGCAACGGCATCCGCCAGTGCGCGCGTCTGCGTCGAATCGATCGTCGCAAAGTGATGTACCCGCTCGCCAAACAAAGTCCCGGCCAGCGCCCCATTCACCCGCGCTATAGAAAACGCTGACTCGCCGCTCTTCTCAGTACACATCGGCCGTGATCCGCATGCTCAGGTCGACTGCCATCGCCGACCGTGTCAGGCCGCCGACGGAGAGGAAATCCACACCGGTTTCGGCGTACTCACGCACGTTTTCCAGGTTCAGGTGCTCGGCCACTTCCAGCACCACGCCGGGCGCTTCCGCGCGAATCTGCTCTACCGCCAGCGCCACTTCGCGCGGCGTCATGCGCACAAACAGCAGGGCATCCGCACCGGCCTTCACCGCGGTCTCGGCCTGCGTCATGTCGGTCACCTCTACCTCGACCTTTTGCCCGGCTTTTCGGCCCGCGACGGCTTTGCGGACGGCCATCTCCAGGCCTCCAGCCAGCGCCAGATGGCTCTGCTTCAGCATCACGCCATCCTGCAGGTCGAGCCGGTGGTTCTGCCCGCCGCCGCAGCACACAGCGTACTTGTCCAGCAGACGCAGGCCGGGCATGGTCTTGCGCGTATCCAGCACCCGTGCCTGCGTGCCCTTGGTTTCGGTAACGAACTCGCGGGTCTGCGTGGCGATGCCGCTCATGCGCTGCAGCAGGTTCAAAATCACGCGCTCGCACGAAAGAATCGTCGCGGCATTGTGGCGAATGACCGCCACCGTCTGGCCCTTGCGCACGCGCACGCCATCGAAAATTTCCGGATGGCTGACAACCTCAAACCGGCCGCGGCTCTTCTTGCCGCCGCGCGTGCTCATGGCGTTAAAGGCGTCGAATACCGCGGCAATCGCGCCCAGGCCGGCGATGACGCAGTCCTGCCGCACCAGCACCGTGGCAGACGCGCGCAGCTCCGGAGGGATGGCCAATGCCGTCGTCACGTCACTGGTGGCCTTGTCTTCGGCCAGAGCCGCTTCCATAATCGCGGCAACTTTTCTGCTCTTCCAGTTCATCTCGTCACAACCTTCCACAGCGTTCGGGACGACCCGCGCGCGACACACGCATCTTACAGAAGGAACGCTACAACGACGCGTGGGGCGCACAAACCCTCACAGACTGCGAGATGCCGTGCTTCCTCTTCAGGTTGCGGCAAGCCTGTTGCACCAGGCGGGCCTGCTTCTTTTCCTCGCTCTGGCCATTGGGTGCATGAGCTGGACCGTCACGCACGAAGAAGTCTTCCGCGAGCCGCGCGAGTTCTGCAAGCGCAAAAGCCAGGACTGCCGATCGTTGTCCCAGCGCAAGTTCTTCTACCTGTTCACCTGCGAATACTGCTTCAGTCACTATGTGACCGCGCTGGTTCTCTTCTGCACCCGCTTTCAACTGCTTTACGTGGGCTGGCGCGGCTACGTGCTGGCGGAGTTTGCACTGGTGTTTGCGGCGAACATGTACATGGGCCTGTACTACCGGTTGCGGCTCAACATCAAGCATGAAAATGTAGCGATTGCCTTGGAAGAGCAGCAGGTACCGCAAAAATAGTTACTCTTGTTGCATTCTGGTGGCACCGCGTGTATTGTGAAACTTGATCGTAGAACACCGATCTGGTTCGTATTGCTTGTCTGGCTCCTCGCACTCGCAAAACACTACCAATTTGCGTTCAGCGGTACATTCGCTCCGAGTGGGCAACAAGGAATACAGATATCATGGAAACAGGCACAGTAAAGTGGTTCAACGACGCCAAGGGCTTCGGATTTCTCTCGCGTCAGAACGGTGAGGACGTTTTCGTTCATCACACCGCGATCCAGAGCAACGGCTTCCGTTCGCTGCAGGAAGGTCAGACCGTGACCTTCAATGTGGTAAAGGGACCGAAGGGCTTTCAGGCTGAGAACGTTCAGGCTGCTTAAGCTTTTCCCAGATTTTAAGAATAGGCAGCCTTCGGGCTGCCTATTCTTGCTTACAAAAGGTTTCGACACAGGCCATCGTCTGCGAGCAAGAGAGAAGACCTGTATCGGCGATAACGCTGCATGGCCTACTCCAATGGCAATGCAGCCAGTGCCGTCGCCGCCTTGTCGTGCAATGATTGCGTTTCGGCCTGCTGCTTTTTCAGGCCGTCCACAACGGCTGGGGGCGCCTTGGCGAGAAATCCTTCGTTTCCAAGCTGGCGACCTGCTGCTTCCAGGCCCTTGGTCAGGCGTGCGAGTTCTTTGGTCAGGCGCTCGCGTTCGGCGGCCACGTCAATCTCGCGTTCGTATACGACGGCGAGGTCGAGCGGACCGCTGGGGGTGTGGATACTGCGTGTGGCCGGGCCGGTGAGCGGGTCTGCGGAAAACTCCACGTCGCGCACGCGGGCAAGGCGCGCCAGCATGTCGCGGTTCGTGTCGGCCAGCGCGAGGATACGGTTGTCGCCGTGCAGCACGATGGGCGTGGCTTCCTTTTCCGGCACGCCGAGTTCCTTGCGCAGCGCACGGACGGTGACGATCGTCTCCTGCAGCGTTGCCAGAGCCGCCTCCGCTGCAGTGTCGGCAGGGAAGTCGGACGGCTGTGGGAAGCTGGTGAGCGCGATGGATTTTACCGGGGGATTGCCCTCGTAGAGCGCGTGCCAGATTTCTTCCGTCAAAAAAGGCATGAAAGGGCTAAGCAGGCGAAGCGACGCCTCGAACACACCGACGAGGCCGGCGAGGGAGATGGCGGTTTCCGGATTCTGGATGGATGGTTCTGCCGGGGCTTCACCCTCAGACGATGGCTGTGGAAAGTCGAGACGCAGCTTCACCAGTTCGAGGTACCAGTCGCAGAACTCGCCCCAGAAGAACTGGTAGATGGCGTTGGCGGCCTCGTCGAAGCGGTAGTCGGTCAGGGCGCGGTCGACCTCCGCAGTGACGGCGCGCAGACGGCTGAAAATCCAGCGCGTCTCGATGGGCGTAATCTCGGGCAGGGTGGTGACCGGCGCGGCGGGTGCCATGCGTAGGTTATAGCCGGCGGTGCGGGCACGCTCGATCTGCAGGAATAGAAACCGCGCGGCGTTCCAGATCTTGTTCGCGAAGGCGCGGTTGCCCTCGGTGCGCGCCTCGCTGAAGGCGATGTCGGTGCCGGGCGACGCCTGTGACGCGAGCGTAAACCGCACCGCATCCGTGCCGTACTGCTCGATGATCTGGATGGGATCGATGACGTTGCCCTTGGTTTTCGACATCTTCTGGCGGTCGGCATCGCGCACCAGCGCGTGGATGTAGACCTCGCGGAAGGGTACCGCCTCGGAAAGCGGGCGCGGCGAACCGTCGGGCATGGGAATGTCGAGCATGAAATGGGTGCCGAGCATGATCATGCGGGCGACCCAGAAGAACAGGATGTCGAAGCCGGTAACGAGCAGTGAGGTTGGGTAAAACTTCGCGGCTTCCGGTTCCAGGTGCGGCCAGCCGAAGACGGTGACAGGGAGCAGGCCGCTGGAAAACCAGGTGTCGAGCACGTCGGTTTCCTGCTGCATTTCCGCGTGGTCGCAGTTGCCGCAGCGCTCCGGCCGCGTGCGGCTCACACAGGTGGTTGCGCACTGCGGGCAGTGGTATGCCGGAATGCGGTGGCCCCACCAGAGCTGGCGGCTGATGCACCAGTCGTGGATGTTGCGCATCCACTCGAAATAGGTTTTGGCGTAGTTGGCCGGGGTGAACTTGATGTGGCCTTCTTCGACGGCGGCGATGGCCTTGTCTGCCAGCGGCTGGATCTTGAGGAACCACTGCATGCTAAGGCGCGGCTCGATGACGGCACCGGAGCGCTGGGAGGTGGCGACGGACATGGCGTGATCTTCGACCTTGACGAGCAGGCCGAGCGCGTCGAGATCGGCGACGATGCGCTCGCGGGCGGCGTACCGTTCCATGCCGTGGTAGGGCGATCCCGGCAGGGCGATGTGTGCGGTTTCGTCCAGAATCGTAAGGTTCGGCAGATTGTGGCGCTGGCCGATGGCGTAGTCGTTGGGATCGTGCGCGGGTGTTACCTTAACGGCGCCGGTGCCGAACTCGGGCTTGGCCCAGTCGTCGGCGAGGATGGGGATTTCGCGGTCTGTCAGCGGCAGCTTGATCTGCTTGCCGATAAGGGCGGTGTAGCGTTCATCTTCCGGATTCACGGCAACGGCGGTATCGCCCAGCAGGGTTTCCGGCCGGGTCGTCGCGATGACGATGGAACCCGAGCCATCCGCCAGCGGATAACGCAGGTGGTAGAGCTTGCCGGCAACGTCCTTGTGCTCGACTTCCAGGTCCGACACGGCGGTTTGCTGCGCCGGGTCCCAGTTCACGATGTAGCTGCCGCGATAGATCAGCCCCTGCTCGTGGAGTCGGACGAAGGCCTCGGTGACGGATGCCGACAGGTGGTCGGACATGGTGAAGTACTCGCGCGACCAGTCCACCGACGCGCCGAGCCGCCGCATCTGATCGGTGATGGCACCGCCGTACTGCTGCTTCCACTGCCACACGCGGTCGAGGAACGCATCGCGGCCAATCTCCTTGCGCGACGTGCCTTCCGACACGAGCTGCTTTTCCACCATCATCTGCGTGGCGATGCCGGCGTGATCGGTACCCGGAACCCACAGCGACTCCTCGCCCTGCATGCGGTGCCAGCGGGCTAGGATGTCCATCTCCGTCTGGTTGAGCATGTGGCCCATGTGCAGGCGGCCGGTGACATTCGGCGGCGGCAGCAGCATGACAAACGGCTTGCCAACGTTCTCGTCCTGAGCGTCGGGCGGAGTGTCAAAGATGTGTTCTGAGACCCAGAAGTCCGCCCATTTCTGTTCGATGGCGGCGGGGTCGTAGGCTTTCGGCAGTTCGTTGGGCATAAGGAAAGAGCGCCGGTTGTGGCGCTCCTTTGAGGATAACAACCTTGGCTTCGTCGTCCTGATCAGGCGCTGTCATCCTGAGCGTAGCGAAGGATCTCCACGCACTTCACGCCCGGACAACGCTCTAGGTTTCCGCTGCGAAAAGGTCACCGGCAAAACCTGCCGAAGCCTCGCCGGTCGGAGATCTGTC
>CBAAAH010000151.1:0-6932 GCA_964658865.1 uncultured Granulicella sp. | reverse complement strand
CTGAGGGTCTGGGTTGCGATGGCAGACGCACGCCTTAGTTCCCGTTCCGCCGCTTCTGCAAATTCGTGGATGAGAGCAGGGTCATCGTTTGTGCGGATCAGATAAAGCAGGTTTGTGACTGCCTCAAGAGGGTTGTTGATTTCGTGCGCAATGGAGCTTGCGAGCCTTCCAACCGCGGCAAGCTTTTCCGTTTGCCGGAGTGCGTTTTCGCTTTGCTTCCGAAATGAAATGTCCTCCACAATGCCCAGGATTTGAACGGCTCCGCTATCGTCTCGAAGGAGGCGGGCTTTCGACCGGATCCACGACTCAGTGTGATCCCAGGGGATGCGGAACTCCGTATCGAACGGGGTACCTCCCGCAAGGGCAGCATCGAACTCGGTTTTCACTCGCTCCCGGTCGTCAGGGTGGATCTGATTTGCCCAATAGCGTTCCGGACCGGACCGCTGATCGAGATGAAACAGGCGCATCATGCGCTCGTCGGCGACGAGCGTGTCCTGTATGGGATCGAATTGCCATGTGCCCTGCCCTGCGGTCTCCAGGGCAAGCTCCAGCCTTTCCCTGCTCTCCTGCAGTCGCTTATTCGCAAGAAAGGAATCGGTGACATCGTGCGCGATGTTGAGCAAGCCGAAAACGGCGCCATCAGGCCCATAGATTGGGCTGTAGCTGTAGTTCCAGTACACATCTTCCATCCCGCCATTGCGTTCGATGGGGATGTGAGCGTTGCTTTGGCGGACTGCCTGTCCGGTTTCAAAAACGCTTTCGACGAGACTGCCAACCAGAGGCCAGGCATCGCTCCAGTAAGTCTTTGCCCGCTGGCCCAGGCCTTCGATCGCTCTTCCAGAGAGCTGCTTATACAGCACGTCGTTCTGGATCAGGATCATGTCCGGTCCCCACATCAACTGCATGGGGAGATCGGCCGCGAGCATCATGTTCACGTTGGCGACCAGAATCTCCGACCATGAGGCGATCGGGCCAAGCGGGCTGTTGCTCCAATCGTGCGCCCGAATGCGGAGAGACATGTCGCTGGTACCGGAGATGCGCGGAGTTGTACCATCCGTGTCTTTGTAAAGCGTCAAATCTTTTACTTTCATTGACATCTGACTACGATTCTTTCGAAAATCGCCCCTTCTGTAAATGCCCAAACGAAAGCTGACACGAAAGATAGAGCCGTTTTTGCATCGAAGGTTGCCTGTGTAAATCAATCGGCAAGGCCGCGTGCGCTGGATGAAAAAATTGGAGAGGAGGCCGCTTTGATTGCCATGGATGTACCTCGCTCGGAATCGATTGGTGAGGAATCCTTGACTTGGAGGTGGAACGGAGCTAATCTTCATTGCATGCACCTGCTCTCACAGCATTGTTGTTGCTCCCGATAGAAGTTCCTTCGGTCGAGCGACACTGCGTGCGCAATAACTTCACTCAATCTTCCTTAATCGGCACGTGAACTCAGCGTGCTCACAGTGCCCGGCTTTGCTTGGTTTTCAGCTGAAAGGTCCATGCCATGAAGAAAGCATCGTTTCTGACACGTGTCCGTTTTTCCTACACCTATGCCATGCTTGGAAGCCTTGTCCACCACTTTCGTGAGTTACGTGAGCGGAGCCACGTCAGGCGGAAAATTTCTCCCCTGAAGGCGCATGTCGCACATCCGGTACGATAAGTCCCCACGGCTCCACTTACGTATCCAGGACCGATGCGACTTGCGAAGAGCTAGCTTTGATCGAAAGCAAGCATTGCCTGGGTTAGATCGGCGATAAGATCTTCCGTATCTTCCAACCCGATGTGCAGACGCACGATATGCCCGTTGTCATAGCGCGGCAACCTGTATGTTGGATACGCCATTACCAGGCTTACCGTGCCTCCCCAGCTCCAGCCGATATGAAACAATTCCAGCGTGTCGACAAACCGGTGGACCTGATGTGTGGTCAGGTCTGCCTTGAGCACGATGGAGAACACGCTGGCCGCGCCGTTAAAGTCTCGTTGCCAGATCGCGTGGCCCTCGCACGAAGGGAGCGCCGGATGCAGCACTCGCTGGACGACGGAGCATGTTGCAAGCCACCGTGCGATGCGGAGGGCAGATCGTTCCATCGCATCTAACCGCACGCCCAGTGTCTGGAGCCCTCGCAGCGCAAGGCTGCAGTCATCCGGCGATGCCGACAGACCGAGGGCGCGGTGTGTCTCGCCCATGCGGTCGTATGCGTCGAGATTGCCCACCGAAACGGAGCCCAGCAGGATGTCGCTATGTCCTCCGACGTACTTGGTGAGTGCCTGCATGCTGACGTCGACCTGATGCGCAAACGCATCGAACAGCACGCCCGAGGCATAGGTGTTATCGAGTGCCACGGGAACGCCGGCATTGCGTGCCGCGGCAACGATCGACGGAATGTCCTGCACTTCAAAGGTGATGGAGCCGGGACTTTCACACCAGATAAGAGCCGTGTGCGGGCGGATAAGCCGGAGGATGGCTGCACCCACAAGCGGATCGTACAGTTCGACTTCGACTCCAAGCCGCTGCAGCAGACCGGATCCCAATTCCCTGTTTGGGCCATATGCCGTTGCCGGCAGCAGCACATGACTTCCAGCGGTGCAGAACGAAAGGTAAATCAGTGCGATCGCAGCCTGTCCGCTGGGCACGAGGAAGGTATGCCGGGCACCTTCCAGGTCTGCGAGGCGCTCGGCCAATTCCTGTGTCGTGGGTGTGCCGTAGATGCCGTAGGAGTAGCCCTCGGCGTGCGCGCGCCAGCCCTCACGCACTGCCTCCTGCGAGGGAAACACGACGGTCGATCCACGGTAAGTGGGCGTGGCCAGCGCAGCGAACTGCCTGGGTGCGCTTCGCTGCGGGTGCATCAGCCTGGAACGCCAATTCATACGTTCTACTCCTGTCGGTTCCTTCAGCGTTCGATGGATTGAAAGGCTTGCGCAAGATCGGCGATCAGGTCGTTCGGCGACTCCAGGCCGACGGACAGCCGGATAAGCCGGTCCGTGATGCCCAGCCTATTCCGCTCCACAAGATCGAGGTCGCAATGGGATGCGGTCGCGGGATGGGTTACCAGCGTTTCCACGCTGCCAAGGCTTTCAGCGCACGTGCAGAGCTTCAGCGCGTCGATAAAGCGCAGCGACTCTTCCGCACTCGCATCCAGTTCAAACGACAGCATGCCGCCAAACGCCTTTTGCTGCCTGCGCGCAAGCTCAATCTGAGGAAACGATGGGAGCCCGGGATAGTTCACCTTCACCACGCGCGGATGCGCTTGCAGCCACTGGGCGATCTGCATTGCGTGATCGCAGTGCATCGCCAAACGTGCGGGTAGCGTCTTGACGCCCTGCAAGGCAAGCCAGGAATCGAACGGTGCCTGGATACTGCCGATGATCTTGCGCACAAAGCGCAGGCGCTCAAGGATGGCCTCGTCATGCGTTGCCAAAGAACCGCCCAGCGTCGCGTTGTGGCCGTCAATGTACTTGGTCGTGGACAGCATGGAGATGTCCGCGCCAAGGTCGAGGCAGTTCTGCAGCAACGGCGTGAGAAATGTATTGTCGACGGCAACAAGGATGTTCTTGCGCGAGTGAGCGAGGTCTGCCAAGGCGCGTACGTCAGACAACCGCAACGTCGGATTGGCCGGTGTTTCAAGAAAAAGCAGGCGCGTGTTGGGCCGGAAAGCCTGCTCGGTTTCCTCGATAGAAGCCGTGTCGGCAAAGCTGTACTCCACACCGAAGTGCGTCAACACCTGGTGGAACAGCCGAGCCGTACCGCCGTAGATCACCTCTGAGAGCACAACGTGGTCGCCTGCATGCAATAAGCCGAGACAGAGCGTGGTGATGGCGGACATACCCGACCGGAAGCAAAGCGCATGTTCCGTGCCCTCGATCGCCGCGATGGTCTGCTCCAGGGCGTTGACCGTCGGATTCGCGCCTCGTGTGTAGCCGTAGCCCTTCGTTACACCGACACTCTCGTGAATGTAGGTCGCTGTTTGATGGATTGGAAAGAGAATCGAATTCGATTGCTTTTCGTAGCTGCGATTGGAGTGGATGACAAGAGTCGATGGATCGAAGTTTGGGCGGCCGGACACACAGGCTCCTTCTCGTGGTGAATCTGATGGTGGCGTCGTAACGCTGGCGCTATCGGCTTTGCCGAACTGCGATACAAGCACCGAAACAAGAGTGCGGTAAGCCCACGCAAGCGGAAGCTGCA
Source organism: uncultured Granulicella sp. (assembly GCA_964658865.1). GTDB lineage: Bacteria > Acidobacteriota > Terriglobia > Terriglobales > Acidobacteriaceae > Terriglobus. The sequence continues at coordinate 2,752 of CBAAAH010000151.1, read as the reverse complement.
AAGGTCACATTGGCCTTGTTCCCACAATCCAATTATCACCCCTGATATGGTCATGCCGGAGATGTCAGGCATCGAGTTGACGCTGCACCCGAGTTGGATTGATACTGCGCTTGAGCGCGTTTGCTCCGTGGAACTGATCATGGCTCAGAACTTGATCGCCGCCAGTCCCAAAAGAAGACCGTCTGTGGTGACCGCCAGACTGGAGCGCATCAGGAGTCTGCAGGTCGTATGCCACGATTTCATCAACCCGGCTGACCTCAGGGAAGTGCCCTGCCCGTGCCGATTGAATGAAAACGCGGACTGACTGATTTGTAAGTTTTTGAAAAGGTGGTGGCCAGAGACGGGATCGGCGACCGTTACACACTCCAAACGAGTGGGCAATACATGAAATATACCGCTCTTACACATTGTTTCAAATCCAAATCGGCGGCCTCACCCTACAACTGACTGCCTAAGAAAGGCTCTCTGCTTAATGCAGTGAGCCATAATGTCCGACGAATCGCTGAACTCCATAAGTGGCACCATCAAATGCCGGGACTAAACACTAGCCCGCGTTGAAACAGACCTGCTACGCGGCCACGGACCGTGGCTGCCGACGCGGCTTGGCCGATTCAACCTGCGCTGAAGCTGTCCGTCTGCGGGGAGAAGCCTGGGGTTGCATGGGCGGCGCTGCCGGGATGAGCGGATCCGCGGAAATGCCCAGGCCGATTTTGACGCGGCGAATCATCGCCAACGTGAGAGGCCGCTTGCCCGTCATGATCTTGGATACCCTTGCACGAATGCCCAGCAGCGGGATCAGATCGTTGCGGCTGAGTTGCTGCTGCTCTATGCGGAACTGAATGGCGGCAATGGGCGTGGGCGCATCGATCGGAGTGTGTTTCGCTTCGTACACATCGACAAGCGTTGCGAGTACCTCGAGTTCATCGCCGGCGACGCTCCCTGGCTTGGCGTCCATAAGAGAAGCAATGCGGGCGACGGCCTCTCGGTAATCCTTCCTGGTTCTGATGGGGCGGATCGTCATACCGGCTTTCGTCATAGGGCCACCTTCTGCGCGTTGATGCTGTCGTACTCCCTGTGGGTGCCAAGCCATTCATGAGCAGCACCTGGAAGTGGTAGTTGATTGCAACGATCAGCCGATAGTCGTTTCCCTTGATGTTGAAGACCGCACGTTCTGCCGAAACAATGCTCGCCGATCGATATCTCTGCTTCAATGCCGACGAGGATTTCTAGGTCGCTTGCGCCGCTTCGGCGTACCACGCCTCCAGATGTGCTTTTACCGTTTTTCCATGACGCGGCTCGGCCCGGTTGCGCACAAATCCAAGCAGCGTTCCACGGGCGATGACTCTCGCGACATGAATTTGTACTGCTCCCGTAACGGGAGCAGTACAAATGATAAAAAGTTAGTCCACGCGCGGCGGCAGGTCACCGGCATGGCGACCGTGCGTCGAGGGATTGACGGCCTTTTCCGGCGCGATGGTGATCTGCGTGGCGCCGCAGGTCTTGACGCCCTGGCAAGCGATGGGCTTGAGCGTGTCTTTGTCGTAGCAGGCTTCCACCGCCGTCAGGTAGTTGCGGCCGCAGCTCAGCAGGATGCTGCCCTGCGGGTATGTTGGGTTCGCCGTCTGAAACTGGCCCAGCAGGTCGGCCGGCCGCAGCGTGACGGGGTGCGTTACGTTCTGCAGCACGGTAGGAATTTTCAGGTCGTGGAAGCGGTCGTCGGCGGTGGCGAAAAACGCGTCGGGATTGAGCGTGGTGCAGGTGCCGTGCTTCGCCCACTCATGCTGCAGCAGGGTGAGCGACGGTGTGTCGCCCAGGTAGGGCGCGTAGCTTTCCGGGCCGGGACGCGTGGAGCAGCTTGCGGGATAGGTGCCGTTGAAGTTCTGCGGCCACAGGCCATGCAGCACAAAGCCGGTAGGCGTGCCGCACTCGTCGGCGGCGTCGGCACGCTTATTCGCGGTGCGCTCGTTCAGCGGCAGCACCTCGACGTTGTGGCAAAACTCCGGAGCCCACGACAGGTTCATCAGATAAAAGTCGAACTGCCCCGGCGCGCTGTGCACCTCTTGCGCGCGGGCAAGCGGGGCGAGTGCAAAGGCAGGCAACAGCAGCGCGGCAAGACGAAAACGAGTCATGCAAGACATTGTACGGAGTGTGTTTCGCCTTTGCCGGATCGAGGTAAAGTGACCATGCGTGGACAGTCGCCGTCCACGCATGAACACTGCAAAAACCCTTGCCGTTATTAGACATTCTGTTCACGAATAATTTTTCAAAAACAGCGGAACGAAACAAAATGTGCCGCGTATAACCATCTGCGCGACGATGTTTCAACTGCAGTGGGACTTCGCCAGCAACACAGGATGTACCCCAAGGAGAAGTCCCCATGATCCGTCAGATTGTTTCTGCCCTCGCCCTGAGCACCGCGCTCGTCGCACCGCTTGCCTCCAACGCATCCATGTTCGGCCACGTGGCCGAAACCCCCAGCGCCACCACGCCGTTCAAGGGCAAGATGGTGAAGCTCACGCTCAAGAACAAGTCCGCCGAAGCCATGACCGTGTACCTGGACGGCAAGCCGATGACGCTGGCCGCCAACGGTGGCACGCAGGAGGTGAAGGCACCCGCAGGCAGCGATATCCTCGCCGCGGACCAGACCACCGTTCGCCTGCATGTCACCAGTGAGCTGGGCGGCAACACCGTGTCCTTCCGCTAAGATCCGCACCGGCAACAAGCGGCATGATTCTGGCAGGCGCCGGAGTCA
>CBAAAH010000150.1:0-6998 GCA_964658865.1 uncultured Granulicella sp. | reverse complement strand
ATCTGGTCGGCGCCATGGCCGCCTATCGCCACACCCGCACCCACGTCGTCACAGCGGCCATGGACCATATCGACTTCATCGCGCCGGTTCACGTGGGCGACCTGCTGATTTTAAAAGCCAGCGTGAATCGGGCCTTTCGCACCAGCATGGAAGTGGGTGTGAAGGCGATGGTCGAAGACCCGAAAACACGCGCGCTGCGGCATGTTTCGACCGCGTACGTGACCTATGTCGCGGTCGATGGCACGGGAACGCCGGTGCCGGTGCCACCCATCGTCCCGGAAACGGAGCATGAGAAACGCCGCTACGACGATGCGCTGAGACGTCGAGAAGGCCGAGCCGCCGAGGTGCAGCGCAAGCGCGAGATGCGCAAGACGCTCACGATGGACTGGCACGCCTAAGAACGCGCACGAACCGAAAGTTTAGATGGTTGAAGGGAAGAACAACATGGGACACATGGGACAAGGAAATCCGGCACAGGCACAGCCGGGACCGAAGCCGTTGCCGGGGATTGCCAATGTCATCGCCGTGGGCAGCGGCAAGGGTGGCGTCGGTAAAACAACGGTTGCCGTGAATCTGTCCGTGGCGCTGGCGGCGCTCGGCCACAAGGTCGGCCTTATCGATGCCGACATCTACGGGCCGAATGTGCCGACCATGATGGGCCAGACGCGGCAGCCGTCCATCGACGATCGCAACATGATTCAGCCGCTGGAGAGTTTCGGCGTGAAGTACATGTCGGTCGGTCTGATTTCGCCTGGCGACAAGCCGCTCGTCATGCGCGGGCCAATGCTGCACCAGATCATTCGCCAGTTCCTGCAGCAGGTTACGTGGGGTGAGCTCGATTACCTGATCGTCGACCTGCCACCGGGCACGGGTGACGTGGTGATTTCGCTGGTGCAGACAGTGCCGCTGACGGGCGCGCTCGTCGTTTCAACTGGCAGTGAGGTTGCGCTGCAGGACGCACGCAAGGCGCTGGAGATGTTCCACCAGGTGAATGTGGAAGTGCTTGGCCTGGTGGAGAATATGTCGCAGATGCGCCTGCCTAATGGAGAGATGCTGGACGTCTTCGGCGCGGGCGGAACGGCGTTGACCGCACGGCAGTACAACCTAGAGTTTTTGGGGTCGATCGACCTCGATCCTGCCATCCGCGAGGGCGGCGACCGTGGCAAACCGGCGGCGCTTGCCGGTGCGGATGACGTGCGTGGCGGCAGTTATTTCCGCATCGCCACCGCCGTGATGGAGCGCGCGGCCGAGGTCACTGCCGCGACAAAGGACGTCTTCGAAATTTTGTAGAGCTTTGTAGAGCATTGTTTCGAAGGAATGTGAGTGCCATCGGCTCAGATGCACTCGCATCCTGCGCGCGGTGGCGGTATTCTAAAGACCATGCGCACGGCATCCCAACTCGGCGGCAGCTTTGGCGCGGCGCTTACGGCACGGCAGCAGGCCACGCTGACGGCCATCGTGGAGCAGTACGTCGCGACCGGTGAGCCCGTAGCGTCGCAGGGAATTGCGGTGGCAAGCGGCACCAGCTCGGCGACTGTCCGTAACACCATGGCCGAACTGGTGGATGCGGGCTACCTGGAGCAGCCGCATACCTCTGCCGGCCGTATTCCCACGGCACGTGCGTTTCGCCTGCACGTGGAGCGACTGCAGGGCGGTAACCGTATCGCGCTGCCGTTGCAATCGCGGTCGCAGATCGATGCGACGCTGCAGGGTGTGAGCGGTACCGAGGCGTTTCTGGAACGAACGTCGCAGGTGCTGTCCGTTCTTTCGAGTGGCGTGGGTGTCGCGATGGCGACGATGCGCGAAGGCGATGTGCTGGAGCATGTTCACTTTCAGCGGCTGGGCGCGCGGCGTATGCTGGCCGTGATGGTAAGCCGCGATGGTGTGGTGCGTGACCGGGTGCTGCAGTTGGAGCAGGATCTGCAAGGCGATGATCTGGATGCGGCGTCGCGCTACCTGAACGAGCATTTTCGCGGCTGGACGATCGACGGTGTGCGCGCGGAGATTGCGCGTCGCGCTGAGACGGAACGCAGTGAGTACCGCCGCATGCGGCAGGCCGCCGAAGACCTTTGGACCGCGGCGATGCTCGATGGGACGCAGCAACAGCAGACGGTGTTCGTCGAAGGTGTCAGCAATTTGATTGACAACGGCTACGACCGTGGCCGATTGCGGGACATGTTGGCCGCGCTGGAGACCAAGGAACGTGTGATCGCCCTGCTGCATGCTTATATGGGCAGCGAGGCGCTGCTGCAACATGCCGGCCCACCGCAGGCGCGGGTACGCGTGGTGTTTGATATGGAAGTGCATGCGCCGGAGATGCAGGGTTTGGTACTGATCGCCGCGCCGGCCATGAGCGACGGCACACAGCACGGAGCGGTGGGTGTGATCGGCACGCAGCGGATGCACTACGAACACACGATGAACGCGGTGCAATACGTGGCACAGTTGTTTGCGGAGTCGCAGGCGCGGCTGTAGTGCTGTGTCGTGTGTTCGGACACCGGCGGCAAGAGAGTTGAAGCAGTGAACCTAACCGATCGATACAGGAAGTGGATGGGCATGAACGGAATGGATGAAGCAGTGGAAATGCCGATGACGGACGAGGAACTGCCGGGCGCGGTGGCAGGCGAGGAGCAGGCACCGGAGGCCGCAGCGGTTGCAACGGTGTCGCAGGCGGAATTCGATCAGGTAAAGCGTGAGCGCGATCAGGTGCTGGACCGCATCGCGCGGTTGCAGGCGGAGTTCGACAACGCTCGCAAGCGTGAAGCGAAGGAACGGCTGGAGCTACGCGACTACTCTGTCGGCCAAGCTGCGGAAGGTCTGCTGCCGGTACTGGATAACTTCGGTCTGGCGATGAAGGCAAATGGCACGCCGGAGCAGTTTCGCGCGGGCATTGAGCTGATCGCGAAGCAGTTGGATGAGGCCGTGCGCGGACTCGGTCTCACGATTGTGCCGACAGTCGGGCAGCCTTTCGACCCACGCGTGCATGAGGCCCTTGGCAAGACAGAAACGGCCGAGCATCCGGATGAATCCGTGATTGCGGAAATTCGTCGCGGTTACAAGATCAAAGATCGCCTGCTGCGTCCCGCGCTGGTGCAGGTGGCGCACAATCCGTCGCAGCGCGAAGCCTAACCATTTAGCGACACACAACAGGTTCGGGTCAGGAGAGATGCATTGGCCGCAACGGTAAAAGTGGATTATTACGAGGTTCTCTCGGTCACGAAGACGTCTTCGGACGGCGAGATCAAGACCGCATATCGCAAGCTGGCGATGCAGTACCACCCGGACCGCAACCCGGGCGACCACGCCGCGGAAGAAAAATTCAAGGAGTGCTCAGAGGCTTATGGCGTGCTGAGCGATCCGCAGAAGCGCGCGGCGTATGACCGCTTCGGTCATGCGGGCGTCGGTGGCGCGAGTGGTGGCGGCTCCGGATTTCCGGGCGGCTTCGGTGGCGACCCTCAGGACTTGGGGGACATCTTTGGCGATATTTTCGGCGAGATGTTCAACATGGGCGGCCAGGGCGGCGGCCGCAAGCAGGCGCGGCAGCAGCGGGGTCGTGACCTGCGCTATGACATGGCGCTGGAATTCGAGGAATCGATCTTCGGCAAGGAGCAGGAGATCAAGATCAAACGCGCCGAAACCTGCACGGATTGCAACGGCGTGGGCACGGCCAACGGCAAGCAGCCGCAGACCTGTCCGCAGTGCAAGGGCGCGGGCCAGGTGCGCTTTCAGCAGGGCTTCTTTTCCGTTGCACGTGCATGTTCGCGTTGCGACGGCACCGGCGTGCAAATCACCGATCCGTGCGCGACGTGCCGCGGCGAATCGCGCGTCATGAAGGAGCACACCATCCAGGTCAAGGTGCCTGCCGGCGTGGAAGACGGCACGCGCATCCGCTATCAGGGCGAGGGCGAGGCAGGCAAATATGACGGTCCCGCGGGCGACCTGTATGTGATGCTGAGCGTCAAGGCGCACAAGGTGTTTTCGCGCGAGGGCGACGACCTGCACTGCGTCGTTCCCGTCTCGTACACCCAGGCTGCGCTTGGCGATGAGTTGGAGATTGCGACGCTCGACGGACCTGCCGTGCTGAAAGTGCCGGACGGCACGCAGAGCGGCAAAACCTTCAAGCTGAAGAACAAGGGCGTGCCACACCTGAATGCCAGCGGCAAGGGCGACCTCATTGTCGAAGTCCGCGTGCAGACGCCGACCAAGTTGAGCAAGCAACAGCGCGACCTGCTGAAGCAGCTTGGCGAGACGATGGAAAAGGAAAATACTCCTCACTCGCACGGCTTGATGAATCGTGTGCGCGAGATGTTCAGCTAACGTCGTTGCAGAGGGAAGAACGCCCGTGGCTTCGGCTGCGGGCGTTCTTTGTACAGGAAAGATTTAGCCCAGTAGGGCCGAGGCGACGGCCATGGCTGCGATGGCCGCCGTTTCCGCACGCAGGATGCGTGGGCCGAGCGTAACGTGCTGCCACTGCGCATCGGTGAAGCGTTGCAGTTCGTCCGGTGCCCAGCCGCCTTCGGGGCCGATGGCGAGTGCGACGGTACCGTTTGCGCGCTCGTCGCCATTGGCTGCGGCTTCCAGGGCGGCGCGTAGGGTGTGCTGCTGTTCTACCTCGGCCAGCAGGATGCGCGTGGGCGTGTCTGCCGTCGCGGTCAACGCTGCTGCAAGCGCAACCGGGTCGGCAATGATCGGAACGTCGGTGCGGCGAGACTGTTGTGCGGCCTCATGCGCAATGCGGCGCCAGCGTGCCACGCGCTTTGCCGCGGCCTGCACCAGATGTTTTTCCGTGCGGCGTGCAAGCACCGGCGTGATGCGTGCGACGCCAAGTTCCGTCGCCTTTTCGACCGCCCACTCGAAGTGATCGAACTTAAAAATCGCGAGCAGCAGGTGCAGCGGCAAGGCGCTCTCGGCTTCGCGTTCCTCATGTAATGCGAAGGTGACTTCGTCATCGCGCACTGCGGTCACTTCGGCGCGGTGCAGAAAGCCATTCGCCACGACGTCGAAAATCTGCCCGGGCTGCGCGCGCAACACGCGTGCCAGGTGTGCGGCCTGGCTGCCGGTCAGGGCGGCAGTTGTACGGGGCTCGTTCCAGGTATCGGCAATCCATCGGCGACGCGTCATCACGTGTTAGTTTACCGGTGTTGCGCGTGGCATGGCGTGGTGAGCGCGTTCTAATGTTCGCGGCAAAAATGGCTGCGGAATTTGCGCTTCGATTGCATGCTCTGCCGCTGTGCCGGCTCAATGCAGCCCGTGCGATTGATCGCCCAAGGAGATTCTCATGCACGATTTTTTCATCGCAGGCCTGTTCATTCTCGCGCTGTTTTCGCCAGTCGCATGTGCAGCGGTGGGGTTGCGCCGCACGGAGATCTAGTCCCGCATGGACTCGATTCATGATCCCTGCCGCAAGTAAGACGTTCATGCGAATGGGGCGATAGGCTTCGCTGCGTGCCGTCAGTTATAAGGTGCGTCGCGCCTGTGTGACGGCGATCGATTGGAGTACGTAGGAAAAGCACAAAGGGGAAGCGCTCAGCGCTTCCCCTTTGTGCTTTTCCTTGCCTTGCGTCGCGGTCTTTGCCACCGCTTCGCTGCGTGCCGTCTACTCTCCCTGAGCCAGACTGCGATGCTGCGTGGAAGCAACTATCGAAGGTATAGAAGTGTGCGCACGTAGTGTCAATAGAAAAGTGCGCGGAGGCTGTAGATGCTGCACTCAACACTCGATGATGTTGAGTGCAAGACCGGCAAGCGACGTCTCTTTGTAACGCGACTGCATGTCGAGACCAGTGAGATACATGGTGCGAATGACCTGATCGAGCGAGACCTTGTGTTCGTCGCTTTCGTTCATTGCCATGCGCGACGCGTTCACTGCTTTCACCGCACCCATCGCGTTGCGTTCAATGCATGGGATCTGCACCAGGCCGCCGATGGGATCGCACGTCATGCCGAGGTTGTGTTCCATTGCAATTTCCGCGGCATGTTCGACCTGCAGATTGCTGCCGTGCAGCGCGGCAACAAGTCCACCCGCGGCCATGCTGCACGCGACACCGACTTCGCCCTGGCAACCCACTTCCGCACCGCTGATGCTGGCGTTCTCCTTGTACAAAATGCCAATGGCCGCGGCGGTCAGAAAGTAGCGCAGCAGACCTTCAGTGTCGGCCTCCGCGATGAAGTCGCGATAATACCGCGCGATGGCCGGGATCACTCCGGCAGCGCCGTTGGTCGGGGCGGTAACGACTCGTCCACCGGCGGCGTTTTCTTCGTTCACGGCCATGGCAAACACGGTCACCCAGTCCAGCGGCGCAAGCGGATCGACGCTGCCTTTTGCCTGCAGCCGTGCGCTTAGCCGCGCTGCCCGCCGACGCACGCTCAAGCCGCCGGGCAGGATGCCGTCGGTGGCAATGCCGCGATTGATGCAGTCGAGCATGACATCGGCGAGTGCAAGAATCTGTGCGCGGATGTGTTCGGCGGGATCTCTGGAGTCGAGCGTGGTCGCAGGCCGTGGAATTTTTTCGTCGCCGTGCATGGCGAGCTCATTCGCGAAGACGATCTCTGCGATGGTCAGGCCGTGTTGCGCCGCAAGCGCAAGCAGTTCGGCCGCGCTGTGGAACGTGTAGGGAACCGCACGCGTGGTTTGCGGCACGGCATGTTCGCGCGGCGAGAAATGTTCGGCTGTCACGATGAAGCCGCCGCCGATGGAAAAGTAGGTCTCCGTCGCGAGCACCTGCCCTGCATCGTTGAACGCGGTGAAGCGTAGGCCGTTCGGGTGCGTCGCGCGTTCGGCTTCCGGGTACATCTGATCGCGATAGAACAGCAGGTCGCGTTCGCGCTGAAATCCGATCAACTGTGTGCCATCGAAGCGCAGCGTTCCCGTCGTCGCATCGCTTAGCGCCTGGTGCTGCTGCGCGGGCGTCACGGTATCGGGCGCGCAGCCGGACAGCCCGAGCAGCACGGCATTGTCGGTGCCGTGGCCCACGCCGGTCAGCGCGAGCGAACCGTACAGA
>CBAAAH010000149.1:0-7017 GCA_964658865.1 uncultured Granulicella sp. | reverse complement strand
AGCAGTTCGAACATCTCGTCGAGCGTGCCGAATCCGCCGGGAAAAACGACCAGCGCCTTGGCCAGGTAAGCGAACCAGAACTTGCGCATGAAGAAGTAGTGGAATTCGAAGTTGAGCGCGGGCGTAATGTACGGGTTGGGCCGCTGTTCGAAGGGCAGCACGATGTTCAGGCCGATGGTTTTGCCGCCGGCTTCCATCGCGCCTCGGTTGGCCGCTTCCATCATGCCGGGGCCGCCACCACTGGTAACGACGAAGCGATGCCGCGGTCCGGGCAGTGCCTTTGCCCATGCAGTAAGCAGGTGGGCCAGCCGGCGCGCATCTTCGTAGTAGCCCGCCATTTCCACCGCGGTTTCCGCACGCTTCAGCCGTATGCCCCTGGCGGTCGTGTCATCGGGGGTAGAGGGCTGCTCTCCTGTCGGCGCGGCGGCGGCGGAGCCGGTGTTGGCAAGAAACTCTACTTCGTGGGTGGCTTCATCGCGAGCGTGAAAGCGCGCAGAGCCGAAGAACACCACCGTGTCCTCAATGCGTTCCCGGCGGAAACGCGCCATCGGCTCTTGGTACTCCGCCAGGATACGCAGGATGCGACCATCCGGAGAGTTGAGAAACTCTTCGTTTTCGTAGGCCAGGGGAGATTTTTCGAGGAATGGAACGGGATCGGTACTCATGCCAAGGCCATGGTACAGGGTTCAGGCCGTTCGAACCCATGTCTGGTCGGGTGGATAGGCAACACTACTCGTTCAGGTAGCTGTCGTATTGCGATTCCAGAACTCCGGTATTGCGGGCGAGTTGCAGCTTTGCCTGGTTGAATTGGAAAAGCGCGTTCACCAACTGGGCCTGCGCATTGGCGAGCGTCGATTGTGCCTGTACCACGGGCAGCGTGTCGTCGATGCCGGCGCGGTATCGCTGCAGTGCATCGCCGAGGGCATCGCCTGCCAGCGTCACGTTTGAAGCAGCGGCCTTTACCAGTTCGCTCGAAGTGTTGACGTCGAACATGGACGAGCGGATCTGCTGGTCCACGTCGGCGTGCAGACTGGTAATCTGAGACCGGAGACGTGAGAGTTGCGCATCTGCCACCTCGCGGTCTCCGCGAAAGCGCACCTCTTCAAAGATGGGGAAATCGACGCCACCCTGGGCCACAAAATCACCGTGGTAGTTGCCGAATGTCTGGCCGATGACGCCGTAGTAGCCGCTGAGCTTGGCCGCGGGCAGCCGCTCGTAGGTGATTGCCTTGCGCTGCAGGCGCGCCGATTGCAACTGCGCCTCAAGCGTAAGAATGTCCTTACGGCGCTTGTAGGCGACCTGCTTCGCGACGTCCAGCGGCAACGCGGCGAGCTCATGGTAGGGCACCGCGTCGATCAGGTCGAGGGGCTGGTCCGCCGCAAGGCCCATGTCGCGGTTGAGTTGGATCTTATCCTTGGCCAGGCTGTTGCGATCCTGCACCAATTGCTGCTCGCGCTGCTGACGGTCGACAGTGGTTCTCAGGAGATCGAGATTGGTCCCGGTACCGGCATCCTTGCGCGCCTGGGCTTGGCGTTCCAGTTCGCGGTCGGTCACCAGTTGCGATGCAGCGTCTCGGATGGATGCCTCATCCGCAAGTACGCGAAGGTACTGGCCCGCCACCTGCGCCACAATACTGGATCGGTCGGATAACGCCTGCAGTTCCGTAATGTGGGCCTGAACCTTGGCAGCCTTGTAAATCTCGTACGCGGGCAAATTGAAGAGCTGCTGCGTCAGGTTCACCTGTGCACTGGTCACGTCATACTTCACGATCGTGCTGAAGGTCGTGCCGGCAGGCAGCAGTGGGGCGACCAGCGTTGGATTAAAGCCGCGCGCTGCCAGGTTGACCTCCTGTGTGGAGGAAAGACCGCTGGCCGAAAGTGTGGGAATCAGCGCGTTGAGTGCGATCAGTTCCAGACCGCCGACCTGGCGCGCCGTCTGCCGGTCGATGGAGATGCTGAGATTGTGCTCCAGGCCGAGGCGAACCGCGTCGTTCAGCGACAGCTTGAGGGCTTCCTGTGTCGCGACGGGCGTGCTTGTGCCGCTGGCCAGCTTACGCGGAGGCACCGCACCAAGTGGGCCTGTCACAGTCAGCGAGGGTCCTTGCGGCTCCGGTGCGAACGGCAAATTCGGCGCGTCGGCGACAGGTGGTTGCCGCAACGAAGGCTGAGCGGTCTGGATGCGTGGTTCTATGAGGGTGACGGCGGGCTGCGACGGTGGCGTATCCGGCTGCACTGCCTGAGCGCAAGCGATGCCGGCCGTGAAAACAGCAAATGCAGCCGCGGTAAACCGCACGTTGCGCGCGTTTCTGTTGCCCCTGCTGCCCTGCCATTTGCTCAAACCGCGAACGCCCTCCCAGACCTGCCACGCCGGTGCGCTGAATCTTGCGTGTTGCGAATATAGATTCAGCCGCGGGCCTGCTGGTTGCGGAAACTTCCGGCAGCCGCGCAAAAGTGCCCCCTGTGCATGACCCAGGCACGACCTTCCACCATGCGCTGCGTCTAGAATGGGTAGGTCTGGCTGCAAACCGGCAACGTGTGGTCGTAACAGGACCTCACTGTACCGCGCATCCACGGCCGGGAGAGGGTATGACCACACGCCGTATCGCCGCCGCAATGACGCTCTGCACCGCGTTTACCGTTGCCGCCAGCCGCCTGCCGGCACAGATCGCCGGTCCGCCTGAAGGCACAAACAGCTTTCACGACACATCGATGCTGAAGCCGCCCGCCGGCCAAAAGGTCGCGATCATCGTTTTTGAAGACATGGAATGTCCCGCGTGCGCGCACGCACACCCCGTTGAACAGCAGGCCGCGGCGCAATACCATGTGCCGATCGTGCGCTACGACTTTCCGCTCCAGATGCACCTTTGGAGCCGCGAGGCCGCTGTCTTTGCACGTTACCTGCAGGACAAGGTGAATCCAAAATTGGCGGACGACTATCGAACCGCACTGTTCGCCCAACAGATTTCTATCGGCAGCAAAGACGACCTGCAGAACTTTACCCGGCGCTTTATGCAGCAGCACGGGCAGAGCATGCCGTTCGTGGTCGACCCGACGGGTGCCCTGGTCGCAAAGGTGAATGCCGACTTCAAGGTGGGGGAACGCCTAAACGTGACGCGCACACCGACGATCGTGGTAGCGACACCGACGAAGTTCCAGGTCATCAGCGGCAACGAAGGTGGGTCGAGCGATGCCAATCGGCTTTTTCCTGTCATCGAAGCAGCCATGGCCCAGACCAAGGGTGCTCCGGCGCATGTCGTGCGCACAGCCGTCCACAGATAGCCATAATCGGCAGGAAAAAGAAACCCCCGCCACCGGCGGGGTTTTCTTCATTTTGGCTGCCGCTTCGCCTCAACCTTCGCGGCCTTTCTGGCGACTGCCGGCGTGTGGGCCTGGGCAAATGCAGGCAACGGCATCGCGAATACCGTAGCAACGGCAAGCCTGGCTGCGAACGGAGAAGAACCATGAAGACTCACTCCGGAATGTTTTCGCGCTGACGCAATCTGCGCGAACGCGGCGCGTGGGCGATTCCAACCAGTGGCTGCCTTGCTATGGTGCGGAAGGCGGCGGTGTTGCGGAGCCGGCCTTCTTGGCCGCCTTTGCAGCCTTGTCCTGCTGCTTCAGCGCCTTGCGCTTGTCTTTTTCTGCCTTTGCCTGCTGCTGGTTCGCTTTTTCTTCCTTCTTCAGTTGGCTTTGCTCGCTCTGGGTGGTCTGCGGCGCTTGCGACTCGGCTGTCGCCTGCGCAAAAGCGTGAGAAGACAGCGGTGCAACCGCGGAAACAGCAACCACACAGGCAAGCGCACCGGACAGGAAAGACTTCGTCATGGATGTAAACCCCCACTCAATCAGACGCGCTGCAGCGGAGGAAGGCTTCTCACAAAACGAGGCAGCCACCTATGGCCGGCTCTTAGCTGATTTGCACGAGGTCAGCCGGAGCGCTGCCGTGACCGGCACCATGACCGCTATGAGGCGCGGAAGGACGCGGAGGGTGCGGCGTCTGCGCACCGCGCCAGTGGTCGATATAGCTGACCTGGTGCACGCAGGAAATGGTGCAGTTGGGGGCACAACCCTTTTCGCTGAGGAACTCGCGCTGGATGTCGGATTTTTTGTAGTCGGCAATGGGTGTACCGGGATAGCCGCGCTGCTGGGAACAGTAGTGCACCAGGCCCTGCTCGCAGATGTACAGGTAGCGCGAGCCGGCGCGGCATCGCCAGTCGTTCGGCATGCCGTTCGCAATAGCCTCTTGAAATTTGTTGAAGCGGGAGTACGAGCGGCGAGTCATCTTGCGGACGCGCTCCCAAACGTCGCGTTCCTCGCCACCCAGGCGCTTGAGCTGGCCACTGCCATCGTGAATGATGCCGATGGTGGACGAAAAGCCGAGATCAAGCGCGCGTGCGCTGACGGTGTGCGCGTCCTGCGGATTGGGGATGCCGCCGCCCACGACGGAATTGATGTTGACATGGAAGTCGGCATACTGCGCGAGCCAGATGAGGCGCTGGTCCAGGACCTTGAGGGACTTCTTCGACACTTCGTCGGGCATGACGTTGTCGATGGAAATCTGCAGGTGGTCGAGGCCGGCCTTGTTGAGCCGCTCGATGCGCTCGCGATTCAGATTGTAGCCATTGGTAATCATGCCGGCCATGGCGCCGTTGTGACGGATGCGAGCGACGATGGCGTCGAGATCGGGGTGCAGCGTGGGTTCGCCGCCGGAGATGGTGATGACGGAGGTCCCCATGCGGCCGAGCTCGTCGATGCGGCGCTCCATCTCCGCGAGGGGCACCGGGTCGGAGTGGTTGTCGAACTCGTTGCAGTAGGTGCAGGCCAGATTGCATCGGCGCATGGGCACGATCTGCGCCATATATGGGTGCGACGTGTGCAACAAGGCCCAGCCGATGGAGCCGAGTTCACGCAGGCGCAGCGTTGCCAGCCGGGCACGGCGGCGAAGGGGCATGGGCCGCGTGACGGGCTTCAGTTCCATGGCGGGGCGCGGTGGCTGGGCTACGGACGACATTGTTCCTAGTTTAACTGATGGTCAATCCTGCTCGGCACGATCTGTGCACCTCAACTCACATAGAACAATGCTATCGTTTATGCAGAGGTAGGCTGGATGCGGATCACCGTGACCCTGGATGACGAGCAGGTGGAAAAAGCCATGTACTACACCGGCATTGAGGAAAAGTCTGCCCTGGTGCGAGAGGCGTTGACGCGGCTGATCCAACGAGAGGCGGCGCGTCGACTGGCGCTGCTGGGGGGGACGGAGCCGGACGCGAAACCGGTCCCTCGACGCCGTCCCGCGAAATGACTCTTGTCGACACATCTGTGTGGATCGACCATGGGGTTCATGCGGAGGATGCACTGGTCCATCTGCTCGACAGAGGACAGGTCTACTCTCACCCGTTTGTAGCGGGCGAACTTGCAGTGGGTAGCTTTAAGCGGCGCCAGGATTTTCTAGCGTTGCACCAGGATTTGGCGCAAGCCGTTCTGGTGGAACCACACGAGGTCTTGGAATTCATTCGTCAGAACCAGTTGCATGGACGCGGCATCGGCTATATCGACGTTCACCTGCTGGCGAGCGTGCGACTCATGCGGAATACGGAGCTTTGGACTCGCGATAAGCGACTGGTGGAGGCGGCGCGTAAAGTAGGCGTTCCCGTTGTGGTGGAGTACACGAACTAACGCGTTGTCCCTGTAGAGCGCGGCTCCTGTAGACTAGGCGTATTGTCTTGAGCGCCCTCTCTGCGCACCGGGAACACTGCGCCCTGTCCTGGGGCTGCGGCGGCTGGCAAAACACATTCTTTTTGGAAGACGGGACCTAATTCTGTGAGCAATACAATTCGCAACATCGCCATCATCGCGCACGTCGACCATGGCAAGACGACCCTTGTGGATGCCATGCTGCGACAGAGCGGCACCTTTCGCGCAAATGAGGCCATGACCGACCGCGTGATGGACTCCAACGACCTGGAGCGCGAGCGCGGCATCACGATTCTGGCCAAGAACACCGCCGTGCACTACGGCGACGGCAAGATCAACATTGTGGACACACCGGGCCACGCCGACTTCGGCGGTGAAGTGGAACGCGCGCTCAAGATGGTCGACGGTGTGGTCCTGCTGGTCGACGCCTCGGAAGGCCCGCTGCCGCAGACCCGTTTCGTGCTGTCGAAGGCGCTTGCTGCCAAGCTGACGCCGATCCTCGTCATCAACAAGATCGACCGCCCCGACGCGCGCGTGCAGGAAGTGCTGAACGAGGTCTATGACCTGTTCATCGACTTGGATGCCGCCGAAGACCAGCTCGACTTCCCCGTCGTGTACACCAACGGCAAGGCCGGTACCGCAACGCTGGACATGGCCGTCTCGGGTGAAAACCTGCAGCCGCTGTTCGAGACCATCGAGAAGGCCATCGCGCCGGCAATCGGTGACCCGAACGGGCCGCTACAGATCCTGGTCACCAACCTGGATTACAGCGACTACCTGGGTCGCCTAGGCATCGCGCGCGTCTTCAACGGCACACTGAAGAACGGCGAAATGGTGAACATCGCCAAGCTGGACGGCACGCTGCAGGCCGTCAAGATCACCAAGCTGTTCAGCTTCAGCGGCCTGAAGCGCACCGACATTGAAGAAACGACGACTGGTGACATCATCGCTGTCGCGGGCGTCAGCGGCCTGACCATCGGCGAGACCATCACCGGCCTGGAGAACCCGTCGCCGCTGCCGCCGATCGTCATCGACGAGCCGACGATCGCAATCCAGTTCTCGGTGAACAACTCACCGTTCGCCGGCCGTGAGGGCCAGTACGTCACCAGCCGCAACCTGCGCGAGCGCCTGGACAAGGAACTGCAGACCAATGTCTCGATCCGCGTGGAAGACACCGGTTCCCCCGACACCTTCAAGGTGCTGGGCCGTGGCGAACTGCAGCTTGCCGTGCTGATTGAAATGATGCGCCGCGAAGGCTTTGAGCTGATGGTCGGCCGCCCGGAAATCGTGACTCGCCGCATCGATGGTGCGCTCATGGAGCCGGTCG
>CBAAAH010000148.1:0-7018 GCA_964658865.1 uncultured Granulicella sp. | reverse complement strand
GACATGCGAAGAGAAGCTTACCGGGTACGGGCGGGTTTGGGTAGTGAACTATGCGGGAGCGATTACGCCAGGCTGGTGGGCCATTGGCGTGCGCCATGGATGACGCGCAAAATGTTCACCGTATCGGCAGATACAACATAGGCGACGATGTAAGAGACGTATTCCAGGACAAGTTCGCGAGAACCAGGGATACGACCAGGACGGCCAAGGAACGGATGCTCACCCAGCATGTCGGTTTGAGCTTCGATGCGCTCATCGACTACGCGTGCCATGTCCGGACTATTTGCCGCGATGTAATCCATGATGCTGTCGCGATCCTCAAGCGCCAGGACAGACCAAGCAAGACGCACCTACCGCTCCGCCTGAGTTTGCGATTCCTGCAGTAAAAAGTCTCGGCGACGCGCAAAGTGAGCCTTGACCTGTTCGTTCGGAATTGCCGGGCGGGAATCATTTAGGGCTGCCTGCACCTGAGCACGAAACCATTGATCGTACGCCGATCGCGCCGCGTTCTTTACGGAAACGTCTTCAGGCGTGTGTGCGGATTTCCATGCTTTCAGCGCCGCATTCAGAACATCGGAGACATCGGCATGCTGGTCACGAGCCAGTTGTTCGATTTCCTCAGCGACGGCGTTGCGAATGGGCATAAGGGTGATCCCGGTTTCGGCAGTGTGCGGTGCGCTCATAAAGGAATTATCCCACTTTCTTATGGATTGGCGGCTTATCGGCTGGGTTGGGGATCGCTTGAGCGCGGGTGGCGGCATTTGCGTGTCCGTAAATGAAACAGGATGGGATTCGCGGGATGGGACGCTCCTTAGGATGGAGGTGTGGAGGCGGTATGAAGGCGATCGAGCGGTGTTCGGAGCGCAGAGCGGCGAAGCGGTACCAGTGCAGCGGGCGGGTGGAGATTCCACGGTCGTATACGAGTGTGCCGCTGTTCGGCATTCTGCTGGATGTAAGCGCGATGGGTTGCGGCATTTGCGTGCCCAGCGGCGCGGACTTTGAAGGCGAAGAAGAGTGCTGGGTGGAACTCAAGTTCAAGTCGAGTTACATGACGTTTCGCGCGGTGGGCGCGGTGCGCAGCCAGCACCAGCACCAGCAGTTTGGCGGGGCGATGCTCGGCTTTGAGTTTGTCGAAATGACGGCGCGCGGCAAGGCGGACATTGCCGCGTTTTTGCGGGACCAAAATGCCGTGGAATTCGCGCAGGTCGCGTAAGTTTGCAGCAGCTCTTACCGTCAACCCGGTGCCGTAAGTCACATTACCGAAGCGCCGGCAGGACGACACGCTGGGTGACGTAACCGGCCCCGGCAGGCAGGGTGACGGGAAACGGTGCGGCATCGAGCATGCCGTTGCGGCGGACGTCGAGCAGGATGGTACTACCGGCCTGGGCGTACAGGGTAAACTCCGTGCGGTCGGGGAAGTACCGTTCTTCCGTGATGTGGGGCAGGCGGGTTTCGTCGCCGGGCTGGGGTGCGGCGGCGGCGTGCAGGCCGAATTCGACCGTAGGCAGTGGAAGGTCTATGGCGTGGGTCGTTGCAGAAGGACATGCGACCCGCGGTAGGGTGTTGAGGCAAACCTCCGTCGATTGGGTCGACGCGACGGCAAGGTGCAGGGCAGGATGGCCATGAGCGAGCGTCCGGCTCAGAGCGACGCGGTAAAGCGTTTCGCCCATGCGCACGTTGTCGAGTTGCGCTTCGTTCCACGCGACGGGCAGATTCGGGTGGATCTGCAGTGTGTGAGTGGTGGCGTCCGTATCGATGCCGAACAGGCCGCGAAGGGCGGGCGCGAGCGTCATGGCGCTGGACCAGAGCTGGTGCGCGCTGCTGCGGCCCATGGGCTGGTAAAATTGGCCGCTCAGCACTTCGGTGACCGTGCCGGGGTCTTCCGCGAAGGTGAGGCGCAGGTTTTGCTGCAGGGTGATCCAGCCGGCGGCGGGGTGACCGGACCGGTACTGCGCCATGGCGTTCCAGCCGGTGAACAACGGCCAGACGGAGCCCATGTGGTAACTGATGGGGTCGTAGAACGGGACGGTAGTGGCGAGCGCGCGGGTACCCCAGTCGGTGCCGAGGAGTGGGGACGACCAGGCAGCGAGCATTTCGGCCGGGTGTTGGAGACCGGAAATACACGGTTGACCATTGGGATTGGTGTGAGTTCGATCCCATGGCTCAAACGCGAGACAAGGGGCACCCGGGTTTGTCGTCGAAGTTGCCGTCGGTGCATTCCAGAGGGCGACGCTGGGGTAGACGGTGAGAGTGCGGTCGTAGCTGCCGTCGGTATTCCTGCTGAAGGCGTAGAGGCCGGTCTGCGGATCGCGGTAGCGCTCGACAGCGGTGGTGAGTTTCGCGGCGGTGGCACGGGCCTCGGCGGCCAGTTCCGGATCGTGCTGCAGGGTGGCAAGGTCTGCCATGGCGGCAGTGGCCTGCTGGTCGAGGGTGGCGAGGTAGAGTTCCTGATGCGGCATGGGGCTTTGCCAGTTTTCCACCCAGCCGGTGCCCTGCGCGTTGTCGTACACACCGTCTCCGTCGCTGTCGTGGGTGCGCTCGAAGCTGTAGGCGCGTTTGGCCTGCTCCCAATGGTTCGCGAGGAACCGCGTGTCCCCCGTGGTGCGGACGTAGTCGCGCAGGGCGAGCAGGAAGAGCGGCGTGGCGTCGGCGGCGGCGTACTCGTAGCCGAAGGTGGACCAAGCCATGTTGGCGGGCAGGTCGTCGGCCATCTGGCTGAATTCGTGCATCATTTTGCCGTCGGCGCGCTGGCGGTGCAGGAGGAATTCAAGCGCGCGTTTCGCGAGCGCGGCGTCGCCGTAACTGTCGATCGCATAGAGCGACCAAAGGGTGTCACGGCCGAAATACCAGCCGAAGCCGGGACGCGTGGAATCGTAGGACGGAAACCAGCCGGCGACGAGGCCGGTTTCGGACGTGCGATTTGCTGCCGTTCCCGTGAGGTGTTCCACTTGCGAGTCTTCGATGGAAAGCTCTGCCCAGCGCAGGGCTTCATCAAAGCTGGGGTCGGGCGTGTGGACGGTGAGGCGGTGGGCGAAAAAGTGGGCGTAGTAGGCGTCGATGGCCAGGGCGAGCGCGGGCAGGTTGCGGGCCTGATCGGCGAGACGCTGCCGCATCGCGAGGCGGGAGGCGTCGCTGTCGGTTTCGCCGGGTTGCGACACGGTGGAGAGCAGTGGGTAAAGGCGGCCTTTGTCCTTCGCCGGGTCGTAGCGGACGAGGAATTCGAGCGGCAGCGTTTGCGGGTGTTCCTGGTAGACGGGCAGGTGGCCGGGCTGGCTGTTGGGCATGCCGACCATGCCGAACAGCGTGGGGTTGTCGGTGGAGATGGCGTACGCGCCGCCGGTACCCATCGAGAGCCAGCCGCTGTTCGGGATACCGTACTGCGGCGCGGGCCACATCTGCTGCATCGCCGGAGTAAGCGTAACGGTAAGCGTCGCGGGGCGGACGCTATCGATTTCAAAATACAGGAGGGCACCGGGGTCTTCGATGGTTTGGAGTTCTTCCGAGCCCACCTTCTGCTCGGCGTGCGCGGGGGAGACGAGCATGTGCTGGCGAACGGTGATGCCGGCGAAGCTGTACGTGAGGACGGTGTGGCCGGGGCGGACTTCAACCGTTGCCGCGCCGGGGTTGAGTTCGAGTGGAACGGTGTAGCCGTCGATGTCGGCGCGTAAATGCAGGTTCGAGAAGACTTTGACTGGAAGCTGCCACAACTCCACGACGCCGCTCTGCTCGCCCAGGATGGCTCCGCGCGCGCCGGTGATGGTGAGCGGCTTGCTCAGGCGTGCGGGCTGCGTCAGAGAGGGAATCTCGGCAAGATGGGGCCGGGCAAAGGGTGCAATGGTGGTGAGCGCGGGCGTCGTCGTCTGCGCAGAAAGCGACAGGGCCGCAGACAGCAGGGTGGGCAGGACGATCTTGAGCGTGGCGATCTTGGTCATGGGCGTAGTTGCGCCGAGGGCGGTCGTCTCAACCTACGTTTGCCGTGGGTGATCTGTCCAGCCTTCGAGCGTCTGCAGGGCACAATAGGCGGCCGGATCCCACATAACCGACGGAGCATCGCGTCCATCGCCGGAAGCACGTCTGCTAGTCTGCACCTGCAGAGCAAGGATTCTTTTCCGCAGCATCCCGAATGCCCGGTCCATAGTGCGACGAAACGGGACCGCCATCCCGGTTGGAGACCCGATGACGCAGGAGAGAGTGCCGGCAACGCAGGCTGAACGTAGCGGCGCGACCGGCATGGACCAACCCGTCTCCAACACGGAGATCGGGCCGGAGATCGGCGGTACGGAGACGGAACGCGCCATCACCTCGGGCGATCCGCTGACACGTGGACATCTGCGCTCGCTGGACGGGCTGCGCGGCGTGGCCTTGCTGCTGGTGTTGTTCCACCACCTGAACTACACGTTTCCGCTGAACACGATGCTGCCATCGGGCCGGGTGCGCCACCAGATGGAGTTCGTGATCTTGAACGGATGGTTGGGCGTCGACGTGTTCTTTGTGCTGTCGGGCTTTCTGATTACGACGATTTTGCTGAAGTCGCGCGAGGCGACGAACTTTTACGGTGCGTTTTACATGCGGCGGCTGCTTCGGCTGGCACCGCTGTATTACATCGTGATCGCGATCGCGTTTTTTGGGTCGTGGCCCAATCGCGTCGTGCCGTCGAACGCCGCCTTCGGCACGCAACTGTGGTGGTGGCTGAACGCCAGCAATCTGCGGACGGCGTTTGAACCTCACATGCTTTCGACGGTAAGCCTGTTCTGGTCGCTGGCGGTGGAGGAGCAGTTTTACCTGGTATGGCCGACGGTGGTGCGCTGGGTGTCGCGGCGAACGCTGCTGGTGGTGGGCATTGCCGGCGTGGTGGTCGAGATGGTGGTGCGGGTACTGCCATCGATGCTGCAGGTGACGCATACGTACCCCGAGGCGATCTACCGGCTGACGCCGCTACACTGCGACGGCCTACTGCTGGGTGCGGCGCTATCGGTTGCCATGGCACAGGGGATGCTCACAGAGCGGGCGCTGCCATGGCTGCGTGCGGTTGCCGGTGCCGGCTCGGTGCTGTCGGTGGTGCTGCTGCGACTGGGTTTCCGGTTTTATACGACGCCGGCGGTGGCGGTGACGACGTCGGCCGTGCTGTGCTGGCTGGTGCTGCGCAACGGCAACGGCCTGCTTTCCCGGGTGCTGGATTGGGCACCGTTGCGGCTGACGGGCCGCTATAGCTACTGCATGTACGTCACACAGACACTGGTGCTGGTGTGGGCGGGAGAACACCTGTCGCGATGGTGGCGACCCACCCCGGGCTGGCCACTGTTTCTGTACTCTTATGGAACGGTCGTCGCGGCTTCCTTTGCGGTGGGCGCGCTCTCCTGGAAGACACTGGAAGGACCGGTCAACGGCCTGAAACGGTATTTTCCATACCGGTTTGGAACGTTTGTCCAAGAAAGCTGAGGGTCGATGGTGACATTCGTGCATCCGCTCGCAACACTCCATCAAAGAGCGCGTCTAATGGGTGCAGAACCGGGGACGTTGATTTTGGCCGGGAGACTTGCGCTCCAGGCACTTGCTTTCGTATGTTGGGGCCAACGGTTGCGGTGCAGCCGTTTCACTCTGATTTCTGCCGTGAAGACGCTCTACCCGCTACGCGGGTCTGCACGGTTTCTGACAGAAGCTTTACCCACCCGCGATTCGGCCACCATGGGCGACGCAATATAAGGGAGATCGGCCATGGAATCCAAGCCGGCACAGAATATTCAGGACACTTTTCTGAATACGGTTCGCAAAGACAAGAGCGCCATCACGATTTACCTGGTTTCTGGCGTGAAGCTGACGGGGAAGATTCGCTCGTTCGACAAATACAGCGTGCTGCTTGAGAACAATGCGCAGGAGCAACTGATTTTCAAGCACGCAATTTCAACCGTCGTCAGCACGCGCGCAGGCAGTACCCATATGGAACGACCTCACAGCGCCACGCCTCGCCTGGGCGATCCGGCGAACGCCACTGCGCCGGCAGATACGGCGCCGGTCAACGGCACGTCGGGATTGTAATTTGGCCAGGGTCGCACTTCCGTCCCGCCGCAAAAAGGTAGTCATCCCCTCGCGGGTTCCGTTCGGGCAACGAACGGACCAGAGTGGCGATGGGCACACGACTGCAGCCGTTCAGGACGCGGCGGTGCTGGTTGCGGTAGAAATTACCGGCGAACGCCGCAAGCTGGCCGGGACTGCCCGGCTGGCGCGGCAGGCCGCTACGCTGCATGCAGACAGCCTGGATGATGCCGATGCCCCTGCCGCGGAGCCGGTGCCCGACCTCGACTTTGAGGCGGGTCTTGCCGAATTCCAGGAGCTGGCGCGTAGCACGGGTGCCGCGGTAAGCGCGACCGTGGTGCAGCGGCGCCCCAGGGCGGATGCGGCGACGCTGATCGGTCCGGGCAAGGTCGAGGAGCTTGAGGCCGTCGTGAAGAGCACCGGTGCAAATGTGGTGCTGTTCGACCACGATCTGTCGCCGTCGCAGATGCGCAACCTGAACGATGCCCTGCCCTGCCGGGTGATCGATCGGACCCAGTTGATTCTGGATATTTTCGCCAGGCACGCACGTACCCGTGAGGGGCATCTGCAGGTGGAACTGGCGCAGTTGGAGTACCAATTGCCCCGTCTTGCGGGAAAGGGTAAGGCCATGTCGCAACTGGGAGGCGGCATCGGCACGCGCGGGCCGGGCGAGACGAAGCTGGAAACGGATCGGCGGCGTATTCGCGAGCGCATTGATCGGTTGAAGGGGCAGCTCGACCTGGTGCGGCGCAACCGACGGCAGCAACGGCAACGGCGCGAAGCCGTCCCCGTACCCACGGTGGCACTGGTGGGGTACACAAACGCTGGGAAAAGCACGCTTTTCAACGCGCTGACGGATGCCGGCGTGCTGGAAAGCGCACGCATGTTCGCCACGCTCGACCCCAAGCTGCGGCACCTGGCACTGCCGTCCCGGCGCAAGGTGCTGCTGAGCGATACGGTGGGCTTCATCCGCAACCTGCCGCAC
>CBAAAH010000147.1:0-7040 GCA_964658865.1 uncultured Granulicella sp. | reverse complement strand
AAAAACCAGATCGACCGCAAGGAATTCGACGGTCTGCTGGATGCCCTCTCGCGCGCGGGTTACATCACCATCGAATCCGCCACCTTCACCAATCCTGAAGGTCGAGACATCGCCTACCGCAAAGCCACCATCACGCACGAGGGCCGCGAGGTAGAGGAGGGTGCCGCACTGGTCGGCGTGCAGTTGCGCGACGCGGAGATGGCCAACGCCGGACGAAGTTCCCGCGATCGCGATCGCAAGCCCATAGCCTCGTCCGGCACGCGTGCCAAACGCGCCGCCGACAAGCAGGCCGAAGAGGAGATGCAGCCGCTTTCCGCTGCACAGAAAGCCGCCGAAACCGCCTTGAAAACCTGGCGGAAAGACGTTGCGGCAGAGTTGAAACAACCGGCATTCTGCGTCTTCAGCGAGCGTGTTCTGCGTAGCATCGCGCGCGAAGAACCGCGGTCCGAAGCCGACCTGCTGGAGATCTCGGGCATGGGACCGACAAAGGTCGAGCGCTGGGGTGCAGCCGTACTGGGCGTGTTGCGTGGCGACCATTCGTCCACGTCGGCGGCAGCGAACGAAGCGGCAGATCAACCTGCGGAACGGGCTCCCCGTGCTACGCGCAAACAAGCCAGCCAGGCGAGAGAAACCTTTAAGCCGACGGGAGCCACGCCCCGTTCCATTGCTCCCCTGCCCGCTGCGGAAAAGTCACCTTCCCTGGAGCACGAATTGAAGGTCTGGCGCATGCGCGAGGCGGCGAAGTTGAAAATCGCGCCCTTCGTTCTACTGCTGGACAGCACGATTCGCGCGGTAGTAGACGCTCTGCCTACTTCTCCGGCTGAGCTTGGCCGCGTGCGCGGAATGCCAAAGGAAGTTGCGACGGAGTACGGCGAGGTGCTTTGTGGGCTGATTCGCCAGCACGCGGCAGTACAAGTGCGGGCCACTGCAACACATGGGGCAGTCTTGCAGTGGCCCGAAACTGGCGCGGAACGCTGAGAAATTCGCGATAGACTGGTGATCCCGAGTGAGTTTGCTCCGCGACGTCGCGACGTCGCCCACCCGTAACAGCAAGGAGATCGAGCGATGGCTGATTCTACGAATTCGAACAATACCAACGGCACGGCACAGGGCGAACTCCGTCTCAAAACCGGCCTCGCCGAAATGCTCAAGGGCGGCGTCATCATGGACGTAATGAGCGTTGAACAGGCACGTATCGCGGAAGAAGCTGGTGCAATCGCCGTCATGGCGCTGGAGCGCGTACCCGCCATGATCCGTGCCACCGGCGGTGTCGCGCGCATGGCCAATCCCAAGCTCATCAAGGACATCATTGCCGTCTCGTCCATTCCCGTAATGGCCAAGGCGCGCATCGGACACTTTGCCGAGGCGCAGGTTCTGGAGTCGCTTGGCGTCGACTTCATCGATGAGTCCGAGGTGCTGACGCCCGCGGATGAGAAATATCACATCGACAAGCACAAATTCACCACACCCTTCGTCTGCGGGGCCAAAAACCTGGGCGAGGCCCTGCGCCGCATCGCGGAAGGCGCAGCCATGATCCGCACCAAGGGTGAGCCCGGCACAGGCGACGTTGTCCATGCAGTCCAGCACATGCGCACGATCACGTCGGAGATCAAAAGCCTGACCGTCCTTGGCGACGAAGAGCTCTACACCGCCGCGAAGAACCTGCAAGCACCGTATGACCTTGTCCATATGGTCGCAAAGACCGGCAAACTACCCGTCCCGAACTTCTCCGCAGGCGGCATCGCCACACCTGCAGATGCCGCACTAATGATGCAGTTGGGCGCGGAAACCGTGTTCGTCGGCTCCGGCATCTTCATGAAGGACGGCGCGCAGCCGCTCGATGTGGATCGTTACACTGCAGAATGCGCCTATAAGGCCGGCGACTGGTACGACGACAAGACGCTTATTATGGCAACCGATTTTGGCAAGCCAGTACATCGTGAAGTCATTGGCCGTATGAAAAATCCACCCGAACGTGCGGAGGGTGTCTCCCGCGCTCGTGCCATTGTTCTTGCGACATTGCACTACAACGATCCCAAAATCGTTGCGGAAGCCAGCGAGGGTATGCTCGGCAGCATGAAAGGCCTGGCCGCCGCCGCAATTGAGGAATCCCAGCGCATGCAGACGCGTGGTTGGTAATTCACCAGGGAACTTCAGGAACGGTCGCGAGCAATCGCGGCCGTTATGTTTGCGATCACCGCTCGCCACGCGAACTGGAGCCGCACCAGCGGGACTAGAATAGCCCCATGAGTTCTGTTCCAACCCACGAGGTCAAAGCGAATGCCTCGCCGCTCATCGGGGTGCTGGCGCTGCAGGGTGCGTTTGAGGCACATGCCACGCGTCTGCGTGAGCTTGGAGCGCGCACGCTGCTGGTCAAGACACCCGGCCAACTGGCAGAGATCGATGCCCTTGTCATTCCCGGCGGAGAGTCCACCACCTTCCTGAAACATCTGGAGCGGGGAGGATTTTTCGACATCCTCCGCGAGTTCGTGCAGTGCAGGCCCACCTTCGGCACCTGTGCCGGTGCCATCCTGCTGGCAAACCGTGTGCGCAACCCGGAACAGAAGTCTCTAGGCGTGCTCGACATCACCATGGAACGAAATTTTTACGGTCGGCAGAACGACTCCCGTATTCTGGAAACTGCGACCACCCTTCCCGGCGGCCCACTGGAAACGGTGTACATCCGCGCACCGCGTATTACGCAGACCGGCGCAACCGTAGAGATCTTGGCTGAGCGCGAAGGCGACCCGACCCTGGTGCGCCAGGGCAACCTGCTCGCCGCCACCTTTCACCCGGAATTATCGCCGGACACGCGTGTGCATGCGCTGTTTCTGCAGATGGTGCAGGATGCCTACGTTGCTTAGAGGATGTCGGCCGTGACAGTCGTCGCGCCGGCCGGGCCGTGGGGTATGCCGGCGAATGCCGCCGCTCACGGCTCCGCGCTGGACGGTGCCATGCGTTTAAACCTTTGGATCTTCGCGGCCCTGTTTGTGCTGGCTCACATCCTCCTGTTTGCCGGCCTGTTGCTTCGCGCTGCGCCGCAACCAATTGCCCATCGTCGCTGGCGATTGGAATTGCTTCCGCTCAGCCTGCTTGCCGCTCTGTTCTTCGGCCTGGCGATTCACTCGGAGCGCCTGTGGGCGACACAACGTTATGCCGGTGCAGACCCTGCGGCGCTACAGGTTGAGGCGGTCGGGATGCAATTTGCATGGTATTTTCGCTATCCCGGCGCAGATGGCGCCTTTGGGAACACACAGACCGAACGGATCGATGCCGGTGCGGGTAATGCGCTCGGTCTGGATCCTGCGGATGAGCGTGGCCGGGATGACTTCATCCGTTCTCAACTGGTACTGCCGGCTGGCCGTGAAGTCGACATTCACCTACGCGCGCTCGACGTTATCCACGGGTTTGCCATCCCGGCGTTGCGGGTAAAGCAAAATGCGATTCCAGGGCAGATGTTTCACCTCCATTTCACGCCGACCATGCCGGGAGACTACAGCCTGCTCTGCACCCAGGTGTGCGGCTTGGGCCACGCGCGCATGCAGGCCGTGGTTCGCGTGCTCCCAGCGGATCAGTTCACCGCATGGTTGAAACAACAGCAGCAGATGCAGCGGCAATGATTCCCCTTTCCTCAAACACGCCAGCCACGCACACTGTGCCGCGTCAAGCCCGGTGGACGCACCATCGCTGGCTGGCGGTCGGCTATCTGTTGCTCGCCTTTGCGGCAGTTGCCGTCGGCACGGTATTGTCACTGGCCATGCGCATTCACCGTGTCTGGCCGGACGCCGCACTGCCTATCGTGGGCGGCATGCAGCCGGAGCAGTATCTCGCGCTGGTCACCATGCATGGCACGTTGATGGTGTTCTTTGTACTTACCGTCGCACCGCAAAGTGGTTTCGCCAACCTGATACTGCCGGGGCAACTGGGTTCCCGCGAGATGGCGCTGCCGTTGGTAAATGCCGTCGGATTCTGGGCAACGCTCGTTTCGTTCCTGATCATGCTGTGTGCCTTTGCCGTCCCGGGGGGGGCACCCATCGGCGGGTGGTCCGCATATCCGCCACTCAGCGCGGTCGCCGCCGCAGGCCCGGGTCAGGGGTACGGCATGGACGTTTGGCTGGTTTCACTGGCCGTCTTCTGCATTGCGTCGACATTGGGCGCGGTCAATACGCTCGTCACGATCGCACGCTGCCGTTGCCCGGGCATGAGTTACGATCGCATGCCGCTCACGGTCTGGTCCTGGCTTACCGCCGCGCTGTTGACGGTGCTGGCCTTCTCCGTACTCTTCGCAGCAATCGTGCTGCTGCTCTGCGACCGCCACGTCGGCACAGCCTTCTTCTTGCCCGGCACACAGTGGGTCAATGGGATGGTGATTCACCGCAGCGGCGACGGGTCGCCCCTGCTATGGCTTCATCTCTTCTGGTTTTTCGGTCATCCGGAGGTTTACATTGCCGTGCTGCCCGGCATGGGCCTAGTCACCATGCTGCTCGGTAACTTCACCCATCGACGTATCCCGGCCTACCGCTGGATGATCGCGACGACCCTGCTGATCGGCAGCCTAGGCGTGCTGGTGTGGGGCCACCACATGTTCGTCGCCGGCCTGAATCCCTTTGCGGGCACCGCGTTCGAACTGACGACCATTGCCATTGCCCTACCCTCTACCGCAAAGGTGCTGAACTGGCTTGTGATGTTGTGGCGGTCGCGGCCCCGCTTCGATACGCCCATGCTCTGGGCATTGGGCTTCGTCTCAGTATTCGTCACCGGTGGTGTTTCCGGGCCGATTCTGGCGCAGCCGGCACTTGACGCTTACCTGCACAATACGTTTTTCGTGGTCGCGCACTTTCACCTCATTATGGCGCTGGCGGCGATCTTCGGCATCTTCGCCGGCTTCGCCTACTGGTTCCCGCTCCTTACCGGCAGGCTGATGGGCGAACGCCTAGGCAAGGTTCACTTCTGGTGGACACTGTTCTTCGCCTACAACACGTTTCTGCCGATGCACCTGACGGGTCTCGCTGGCGAGCCCAGGCACTACGCCGACCTGAACGGCATTCTCGGTACGGCCGGTGACCTCGTGCGCGGCACGCTGCCGCTCGAACGCTACATTACCGTAAGTGCATTGCTGCTGGCCTCTGGTCAGATCTTTTGGCTGTGGAACGTAGTCTGGAGTTGGAAGCGTGGCACAATCGCCTCACCCAATCCCTGGGACGCAACCACCATGGAATGGGCACCCGAAGCAGCGCCACTCGTCTGCATGCGGGAACCCTGCCATTACGTCACATTGGCTTCAGGCGAGTATCCGGACGAATGTCGTAGCCTGCCACAGTGGGCAGAGAGCACACTCCCGGAGTAGTATCGTTTCAGGTTCACGCCATGCCAGCGATTCTTCATCCCGGTGAAGTTGAGCAGAGACCCACTCGTCGCTACGACGAGGGAGACACAGGTGGTGGTCGACTGCCGCCTGTCGACCCGAAACATACCGGCGGCGGCGGCGATAACGACAACTGGCACAACCAGCCGCAAGGTAGCCGTGGACCGCGAGAAAAACTCCTTCGCTATCGTCTTGGAGTCTTCTTTGCCCTTGGTGGCGATCTTATGTTCTTCGTCGCCCTGGTCAGTGCATTTTTTGTCTCCAAACATTCCGGCCATTTCGACGCGTCTAGCCGCTGGATCAACCCATGGCTTCCCATTGAAGTGCCAGCCATCCTGTGGTTGAACACCGCTTTTCTACTTTTTTCCTCACTTACAGTTGAGGTCGCACGCCGCGGCATGTTTCACGAAATCAGTGTGCTGGAAGAATGGTTGGGACTTGGCCGGCCGACACGCAAACGAGTCATGCCCTGGCTTGCTGCTTCCATGCTTTTCGGTGGCCTGTTTGTGTGGGGACAGTTGCTCGCGTGGTCACAGTTAAAGTTGCAGCGAGCCAGCTTTCACGATAATCCGTCCACGCATTTTTTCTATTTGATTACAGGCGTGCATGGCGTACATCTGTTGCTCGGCATCGCTTTCCTAATCGCTGCATTTATTGGCATGCGCACCGTTCGCTCAGTGGAATCTCGGCAGATCCTGGTCGACTGCACTGCATGGTATTGGCACAGCATGGGCGTGTTCTGGATCTTCTTGTTTGCCTTGCTGGTCTACGGACAATAGCGTGTCCCTCGCAAGGACCGTTCGAGCGCTGCTGATCTTCTTAGCGTTCAGTTCGACCGTTGCCATTCACGGACAGGGTTGCAGCCAATGCCGTGACACCATAACGCAGACCCCACCCGGGGTTCAGGCAAGCTACCGAACAGCGATTATGGTCATGATTGGCGCCGTGATATCGCTCGGAACGGCGGCCGTGGTGACGCTCCGCCGCATGCGGTAGAGCGTCACCATAGTCATCGCCGCGCTACTAATGGCGCGCTGATGCTTTCTTCGCCGATTTGGCTACAACTTCTTTTGACGGCGCAGACTTCGCCTTAGATACTGGCGGTACGACGACCGGAGCGGCCTTTTTCGCCGGTGTGGACTTTGCGGCAATTGGCTGAGGAGCTTTTAACGCAATCTTCGATGGTACAGGCGAGACTACTTTTTTGGTCACAGTTGCCGGAGCGGCAGATTTTGCCGGTGTGGCCTTCACAGGGACAGTCTTACCCGCCGGTACATCCGCAGCAGTGTCAGGCTGTGCCGCTGTCTTCGGCTTGACGACCACAACGGGCTTATCAGAAGCTGGAGCCTTCAAGGGAGTTGCCGGTGTAGCCGCAGCGGCTTTAGCTGGCGCTCGCTTTTTCTGCACCCCGCCGCGGGCCTGGGCGAGAGCCGCAGAAGAAACCTCCGCGATTTCCTTGTGAGCCTGCGGATGAGGCTGAAGGTCGACTTCCTCCACTGCAGGAGAAGGCTTTGCGCCTAGCTTGCGTG
Organism: uncultured Granulicella sp.; assembly: GCA_964658865.1. GTDB lineage: Bacteria > Acidobacteriota > Terriglobia > Terriglobales > Acidobacteriaceae > Terriglobus. The sequence continues at coordinate 146 of CBAAAH010000147.1, read as the reverse complement.
CTGCCGGCGAACCGGTCTCTGCCGCAAGCAGCGCCGACACGGGGGAAGCCTTGGAAGCAGATTTTTTCACGGCGGGCTTCCTTGCCGGCGTTTTCAGCTCATCGGGTGCGAGCGGTGCGACCTTGCCTTCCAGCGGCGTATCAGCC
>CBAAAH010000146.1:2694-7074 GCA_964658865.1 uncultured Granulicella sp. | reverse complement strand
GCTCGGATCGCAATTTCCTTTACTGCTTTCGCCACGCGCGCGGCCGCTACTTCTGGCTGTGCGGCGACGATGACGTCCTGCGGCCGGGTGCGGTAAGCGCGGTGCTGCATGCAGTGCTCGCGGCGGAGTACGACTGGATTTTTCTGCCGCCGGAGCCTTTTCGACTCGACTGGAAACGCGAGTTCCGACCCGATCCGCATGGCCGCGAGGCGCAGGTGGTGCGGTCGGCGCGGCAGATGGCGCTGCGGGTCAACGTCATGATCACGTTCATCAGCAGCATGGTGGTTCATCGCGAACGTCTGCTTACGCTGATTGGGGATGGCCGTGCAGAGAATCCCGAAGCCTTCGTCGGCACCCACCTGACACAGTTGAGCTGGACGCTGCCGTTGTTGCGCGACCACCGGCAGAGCCTGATCCTATGGCAGCGGTTCGTCATGGGCCGGCAGTTCAACAGTGGCGGCTACAGCATCGGCCAGGTGTTCGGCGAAGGCTTCGTACAGACTGCGCGGCGGCTCTTGCCCGGGCAGCCCGGGCTGGCGAAAGTCTTCACGAACATTGCACTACGCCAGTGGTTTCCAGCGACCATGCTGGAACTGCGGCAGAGCGACCAAGGCAACCGGTTTGCGCTGCATGAGGCGGAAACGCTGCTGCAACGGACTTTCAGCAGAAATTTTCGCTACTGGCTATTTACCTGGCCCGTGCTGCGGCTGCCGTTGCCGGCTGCCCGGTTGTGGCAGCGTGCCGGCAGCACGGTGTCGCGGCTGTTGCGGCTGCTGCACCATTCGGCCGACGTGGACCATAAGCGACGCAGTCGAGCCGCCCGCAAAAGGCACGTCGACGTCTAATCGCGTTGTGTGCGGTTGCGGCATCGGCGGTGGCTTTCGGAATTCCGCTATGCTGGTTTGGTATGCCAGCGATTCAAGCCTTGGAATGTTCTCGTTGCGGCACCTTGCAGGATGCCCTGACACCGAAAACTGTTTGCCCCGTATGTGCCGGTGCTTTTTTCGTACGATACGATCTGTCTGCCGCCAAAGGGATCGCTGTGCGCGACAGCCTGCCCGATGTGCGCAGCATGTGGCGCTACAGTTGTGTCTTGCCGAATGCAACGCCGGTGACGCTGGGCGAGGGATGGACGCCGGTGCTGCCGTCCCGCCGCAACGGCAACGTGCTGCTGAAGGAAGAGGGTTATAACCCAACCGGTACCTTTAAGGCGCGGGGCCTCGGGCTTGCCGTTACGATGGCGAAGCACTATGGATTGAAAACGTTGGCGGTTCCAAGTGCCGGCAACGCCGGTGGTGCGTTGGCCGCGTATGCCGCCGCCGCAGGCATGGAAGCGCATATCTTTATGCCGCAGGATGTGCCCATGGCGAACCAGGTAGAATGCCTGGCTTATGGCGCGAAGATGACGCTGGTGGACGGCCTGATTTCGGATTGCGCGAAGATCGTCGCGTCGCGCAAAGAGGCCGAGGGCTGGTTCGACATGTCCACGCTGAAGGAGCCGTTTCGCGTGGAAGGCAAGAAGACCATGGGTTACGAGCTGGTGGAGCAGTGCGGCTGGCAATATCCGGACGCGGTGTTTTACCCCACGGGTGGCGGCGTCGGCCTGATCGGCATGTGGAAGGCGTTTGCGGAAATGGAAGAGCTGGGCTGGGTGAGCGGCAAGCGGCCGAAGATGATCGCCGTGCAGGCCGCTGGATGCGAGCCGATGACCCGCGCATTTGAGATGGGCGCCGATGCCAGCGTGATGTTCGAAGGCGCGGAGACGCTGGCCAGCGGTTTGCGCGTGCCGAAGCCGTATGGCGATTACCTTATTCTAGAGGCCGTGCGTGCCAGCGGTGGTACCATCATCTCGCAGACGGATGAGCAGATTTACCGGTCGATCCAGGACTGGGGTACGAACGAGGGCGTCCTGCTGAGCCCGGAAGGTGCGGCGGCGACTTCAGCGTACGATGCCCTCATCGAGAACGGATTTCTTTCGCCGAGCGACCGTGTGGTGCTGTTCAATACCGGTGCCGGGAACAAGTACACCGACGTGATTGCGACCATGCAGCGCGAGTACGGTGACTCCAACCGAACCGTTTCCGAAGCGGCACTGACGCACGCGTGAGTTTCGGCCCCAGCGACAACCAGGTAGTTTCGGCCGACGTACGCCGTGTGGCGGTTAAGTCGTCGGACATGACGGCAGATGGCGGCAGGCGGAGCAAAGTGCGATACCTTGTTGCCATGGGAACGCTGTTGCGCTGTGCGGTAGTTGGGGTGTTGTTCTGGGGTGGCGCGGTTGCCGGGGCGCAGATGGTTTCGCCGAAGACACCGCCGCCGCAGCATGGATCCGAGACGCTGGACGTGAAGCCGGTGCCTCTGCTTTCGCTGGATTCACTGAACTTCCTGGAAGGTACCTGGGCCGCGGACGTAGGACCGGGGGCCGATCCGGTGGGCTCGTATGCGTTTGTGCGCGAGCTTGGCGGCCATGTACTGGCGCGTCGGTCGACAACCGATGTGGCCTGCACGTTGCCGGGATCGACTGTGTGTGCGCACCGCGATCTGCTATACATCTACCAGGATTCCGCCGGCGCTCCGCTCAAGGCAATTTACTTTGACGCCGAAGGCCACGTGATCCAGTACGGCATCGAGATCAAGCACTTCGAGGTGGCGTCTGGGCGGCAGGATTATGCGATCTTCCTGTCGGACCCGGCCGCGCTTGGGCCGCGCTTTCGCCTGACGTACGAGCGCAACACCGACACACGGACGGACAAGACGGAGATGACCGGCACGTTCGAGGTCCTGCTGCCGAACGGCAAATGGAAGCCGTACCTGCAGTGGGGCGGACGCATGCTGGCCTCGGCCAAGCCGCGATAGTTGCGAGTACCGCACGTCTGGGCGATAGTCGAATTGCCGGTCGTGCGCATGGGCTGCTAGGCTTTTGCTCTATGCAGGACACCTACAACGGCGTACGGCCTCCCGATGCGGGCAAGGCGATCGACTACAGCAACGGCGTCTACACCGTGCCGGACCACCCGATTGTGCCATTTATCGAGGGTGACGGCAGCGGCCGCGACATCTGGAAGAACGCGCGTGCCGTGATGGATGCGGCGGTGGCGCAGGCATACGGCGGTGCGCGGCGGGTGGAGTGGTTCGAGATTCTGGCGGGCGAAAAAGCCTATCGGCTACACAACGATTGGCTGCCGCAGGATTCCGTGCAGGCGTGCATTGATTTTCGCGTAAGCCTGAAGGGGCCGCTGACAACGCCGGTGGGCGGCGGCATCCGTTCACTGAATGTGACGCTGCGCCAGACGATGGACCTGTACCAGTGCATCCGGCCGGTCAAGCATTACCCCGGCGTTCCTTCGCCGATGGTGAAGCCGGATGAAGTGGATGTCGTGATCTTCCGCGAAAACACTGAGGATATCTATGCCGGTATCGAGTTCAAGGAAGGCTCGGCGGACGTGGCGAAGCTGCGCGAGTTCGTGAACACCGAACTGCTGGGCAACACGAAGAAACGGCTGCGCGACGATGCCGGTCTGGGCATCAAGCCGATCAGCGTGCGCGGGTCGAAGCGCCTGGTGCGCGCGGCGTTGCAGTATGCCGTCGATCATGGGCGCAAAACCGTTACCATCGTGCACAAGGGCAATATCCAGAAATTCACCGAGGGTGCGTTTCTGGAGTGGGGCTACGAAGTTGCGAAGGGCGAGTTTCGCAATCGCATCGTGACCGAGCGTGAGAGCTGGATGCTGGGCGCGTTGGACAAAGACCCATCCGCGACGCCGGAAGCCCTGGCCAAAATCGTGGAGCCGGGCATGGCGTTTGCACCGGCCAGCTTCGGCGAAAAAATCGTTGCGGAAGTGAAGGGTGTGCTGGCGACGATTGGCGAAACCCACGGTGGCGGCAAGTGGAAGCAGATGATCCTGGTTAACGACCGCATCTGCGATGCCATGTTCCAGGATCTGCTGCTCAAACCCAGGGAATACAGCGTGTTGGCGACGACGAACCTGAACGGCGATTACCTTTCCGACGCGGCGGCAGCACAGGTAGGCGGGCTGGGCATTGCGCCGGGCGTCAACGTCGGCGATGGGTTTGCCGTGTTCGAAGCGACACACGGCACGGCACCGCGGCTGGCGGATCAGGATGTGGTGAATCCCGGTTCGGTGATTCTGTGCGGTGTGCTGCTGTTCGAGTTTATGGGCTGGAAAGAGGCCGCGACGCTGATCGAAACGGCGATGGAAGAAACGATCCGGCAGAAATTTGTGACGGTGGATTTTGCCAAGGGGATGGACGGCGCAAAGACCGCTTCTACGAGCGAATTTGCGGCGCGCATCATCGAAAATATGAAGAAGGCTGCGGCTTAGTTCGGTCGTCTGCAAGTCCGGCTTGCGTTGATTTTTG
>CBAAAH010000146.1:0-2684 GCA_964658865.1 uncultured Granulicella sp. | reverse complement strand
CGTTGGTAAAGGTGGGCACCGCGGTGAGTGTGGAAAGCAGAGAACAAGCGGTCGCGCCGCCGAGCGAAGTCGAGGTGCTGCTGGTGGGCGCGGGTGTGATGTCGGCGACGCTGGGCATGATGCTGCGGATGCTGTCGCCTTCGCTGCGCATCGCCTTTGTGGAAAGCCGTGGCGAAGCAGCGACTGAGAGCAGCGACGCGTGGAATAACGCCGGCACCGGGCATGCCGCGCTGTGCGAGTTGAACTACACGCCGGAGTGTGCGGATGGTTCCATCGCCATCGACCGCGCGGTCAAGATCAACGAGCAGTTTTTGCAGTCGCGGCAGTTCTGGGCCGAGCTGGTAGAGCGCGGCCTGTTGCGCGCGCCGGAAGAGTTTATCCACGCAGTGCCGCACATGAGCTTTGTGGAGGGCGTGGCGGCGGTGGATTTTCTGCGGCGACGGGTCGCGGCACTCACAGCCAGCCCTTTGTTTGCGGGAATGCAGTTTGCCACCGATGCGGCAACGTTGCGGCAGTGGATGCCGCTGATGATGGAGGGACGCGCGCCGGATGCGGTGGTTGCGGCGACGCGGTCGGAGGAGGGAACCGATCTTGATTTCGGTGCGCTGACCCGGCAGTTGCTGGAATCGTTGGTGCATGGCTCCATTGCCAGTGCAGGAACCCACGTCTCAAGCGCGAGACGTGGAGCACCCGATGCGTTGCCTGTGACGGTGCATTACCACCATGTGTTGCTGGAGTTGACGAAGCTGCCGGATGGCCGCTGGTACACGCTTGTGGAGAATACGGCGACGAAGAAGAAGACCCGTGTGACGGCGCAGTTCGTGTTCCTTGGCGCGGGTGGCGGCGCGTTGCCGTTGCTGCAGAAGAGCGGAATTCCCGAGAGCCGCGGCTACGGCGGCTTCCCTGTGAGCGGGCAGTGGTTGCGCTGCACGAATCGCGGCGTAATCGACCGGCATGCTGCGAAAGTCTACGGCAAGCCGGCGCTGGGTGCGCCACCCATGAGCGTGCCGCATCTGGATACACGCGTGATTGAGGGCAAACGCGAGTTGCTGTTTGGACCGTTTGCGGGGTTTTCGACAAAGTTTTTAAAAAGCGGATCGTTCGCCGATCTGCCGCGGTCGATCGGGACGGAAAACCTGGTGAGTATGTTGGGTGCGGGTGCGACCAACCTACCGCTGACGAAATACCTGGTCGGGCAGGTGATGCAGTCGCAGGCGGACCGCGTGGAGGCTCTGCGTGCGTTTGTGCCGACCGCGCGCGGCGAGGATTGGAAGCTGGAGATTGCCGGGCAGCGCGTACAGATCATCAAGGGCGACCCCAGGAAGGGGGGCCGGCTGGAGTTCGGCACGGAGATCGTGCGATCGGCGGATGGATCGCTGGCGGCGTTGCTGGGGGCTTCGCCGGGAGCATCGACGGCGGTGGCGATCATGCTGGAATTGCTGGCAAGAGGTGTGCCGGGCGTGCATGCGTCAGCAGAGCAGTTGCGCAATCTCGTCCCAAGCTACGGGTACTCGCTGAGCAAAGACACGGCGCTACTGGCGGAACAGATGGAGCGCACGGGTCGGGTGCTCCATCTGTTCCAGCCGATTTAACTCAGACGATCAAGTTCACCGTGATAGTGGCTGCAGCCATGCCGTGTCGTAAATGCGGATGGGAACGCCGCTGCGGGAGTAGGTTGCGATCGGCGCATGGCAGATGAGGCCGTCCATCGTGGGTGATGTCGGACCCGCGTTGCCGGGTTCATGCAGTGCAATGCAGGCACCCTGGTCCCACTGGCCCACAGCCACGTAATAGCGTGCATGGTAGCGGTCGGCGATAGCGCGCAGCGGTGTGCGTGCGCGCATCAGTTCAAGGAAGTCGCGATCCATTACGAGGCCTTCCGTCTGCACGATGGGCTGGTGCGACAGGTAGGCCGTGGTGCCGGACTGGTCGCCCATCATGTACGTGCCGGGGTGCGCGTCCATAAACTGCGCGACCTGTCGTGACGAATTGACGAGACTGGTGGAATCGGGCCCGAGAACGGCGTAACCGACGATATAGACGCACAGCACGGCGGCATAGGCGAGCAGCGCAAGCCGAAGTGCAATGGGGGCCTTTGACGCAAGTGGCGTTGCATGGGGCACGATGGTTTGAGTTATCGTCCCCTGCGGCACCAAGAGACCAAAGGCGCCCGCGCAGCCCAGCGTAAGGGAGTAGGTGTACCACGGCCACGCCGGCCAGTCGCTCAGGACGGCCAATAGCAGCCAGTGAGCAAACGGAAATGCGGCGAAGGCGCTGAGCACGCGGGAGCGGCGGCGTTTCCGAAAAAGGGATCGCCAGAACGTCGCCGAGAGCAGAAACAGAATTTGCGGCAGGATCAATACTCTGCGTTGGCGATCCACCGGCAGCAACATTCCAAAAGCGCGAGCTGCCGGCAGGTGTGAGGTACGCATTTGTTTCGCAAGGCCTGAGACGGGCGTCAATAGGTGAAAAAAGTGCCAGTTCATCACCAAATACAGACCGATCGGGGCCAGCAGGCAGACCGAGAAGGTCAGACCTCGTGCCGCAGTCCGAGGCTTGTTTCTCCAGTCGAGCAGCAGCGTAAGGCATACAAGCGCGATGAGGATGGCGGCATCCAGCCGTGCAAGGATCAAGGCGGCCGCGGTAAAGCCGAGCGTGGCTGCCTGCCGTGGTGTCGTGGGGGC
>CBAAAH010000145.1:0-7088 GCA_964658865.1 uncultured Granulicella sp. | reverse complement strand
CTGCATCAGGCCACTGGCAAGTGCGCCCATCAGCGCCGCGGCCATGACCAGAAGCAGAGGTGCAAACGACGGCAGCAACAGGCGCCCACACACATCGATCATCTGCTGCGGCGATTCGAAGGTGCGTAGCGAAGCCTGTAATAGCCCGTCATAGCTGCTACGCCAAAGGGTAAGAAAGCGGCTTGCCGCGGTGGACAGGAGCATTAGCCCACCCAGCATGGCGATGCCCGAGATGAGCTCGCGGCTGTGCACCACGTCGCCCTTTTCGCGGGCCTTTTTCTTGCGTTGGTCTGTTGCCTGCTCGCTCTTATCCGCACTCATGGGCGCACGGCCTTTTGCGCGCTGTCAAGCAACGCGCTGAAGTGGTGGTCGATCCAGCCCGGCCACAGCGCGAGCGATGCGATGAGCGTGACGTACGACACCAGCGCTTTAACCGGAATGCTGGCAACCTGCGCCGGCAGTGCCGGAGCCATGCGGCTGACGAGGCCGATCGCGACCTCAACCAGCATGGCCGCGGCTACGACCGGTGCCGACAGTTGCACTCCTGCCAGAAATACACCCGATGCTGCAAACGCGAAGTTTTTCCCGGCAACGGCAGAGATGGAGGCAGTACCGAGCGGAATGGTGTCAAAGCTGCGAAACACCGCAGCCAAAACGGTGCGGTGCAGGCCCGCGCCGAGCAGCACAAGAAGGCCCATCCACGAGAACAGCGTGCCCAGCACCTCGGTTTCCACCTGCGAGTTGGGATCCATGAGATTGGCGAGCGAGAAGCTGAAGCTGACGCTCATCATGGACGCCGCAAACAGAAGGGTTTCGTTCATGAGCACTAACATCAGGCCCATAAGCAGGCCGACCGTCGCCTCGCCGATGAGCCCGCCCGGCGTGAGCGCGACGCTGGCTTGCGGCAGGCTCGCCGCAACCGGCGCAACCAGGATGGCAATGGACACCGTGAAAACAACCTTGGCCTTGGCCGGAATGGCCGGCGAACTGAAAAATGGTGTCGCGACGATGAGTCCGCCGACGCGCAACGCCACTAGCAGCCCGGCGTTCAGCAGGCGTTCCAGCGCGGGCACGTCCATGCCGGGCGCGGGTGACATCGTCATGTGCGGCAGTGTCAGCATGGGTTATCCAAGGAAGCGGTTAAAATCGGACCACAGGTGGATGGTGTAATTGAGCGCGCGGTGCAGAAACCACGGCATGCTCACGATGCCCGCGACAAAGACGACCAGCAGCCGAGGCACGGCGGTCAGAGTCTGTTCCTGCACGCCGGTCAACGTCTGCAGCAGGCTGAGGATGACACTGATGAGCAAGCCTGCAATCAGCATCGGTGCGCTCAGCAACATGGCTTCGATCAGTAAGTGGCGGGCGAGTTCGGCGGCCTGGTCGGGTCCCATGCAGATCTCCTAAAAGCTCTTCAGCAACGAACTGATCAGCAGGTGCCACCCGTCGACCATGACGAACAGCAGGATTTTCACCGGTGTCGAAATCACCACGGGCGGCAACTGCATCATGCCGATAGAAGTGGTAACGCTTGCGACAACCAGGTCGATAAGAAGAAAAGGAAGAAACAGAATGGCTCCGATCTGGAAGCCGCTCTTGAGCTCGCTGAGCATGTACGCCGGAACCACCACACGCATGGGGGCGTCGTCACGCTTCTGCAGCCGCTCGCTGCTGGCTGCGGCGCTGAACAGCTCCAGATCCTTGTCGCGGGCGTAGCGCAGCATAAAGTGGCGGATCGGTTCGGAACCCTTTGCGATCGCGGTTTCGCCATCCATCAGGCCGGCGCGATAGGGCGTGATTGCCTGTTCCTGGATCTGCACGACGACCGGCTGCATCAGGAACCAGGTCATCATCAGCGACAGACCCATCAGTATCTGGTTGGACGGCGCGGTCTGCGTGCCGAGCGCCTGGCGTAAAAAGTGGAAGACCACCAGCAGGCGCACCAGCGGCGTCATGGCAAGGATGATGGCCGGCAGAAGGCTGAGCAGGGTAAGCCCGGTAACCACGGCCCAGGGCGAACTGTTGCCGATGGCGAGCTGCTCGGAAATACTGCGCTCTCCAGCGTTCTTCGTGGCCGGTTTCGAGTTGGACGCGGACGCCTTGCCGGCGCGTGTGGGCGAGGTGGATTGCATTGCCGCCGGATGCCTGGCGACCGAGGACTTCTTTGCTGGCAAGACCGCACGCAACGACGATGCCGGGCGATGCACCCAGGCCGCCTCATTGGACGATGCATGCGCAGGCAAGGCCACGACCGGCAGCAGGACGAACGCAAGCGCAAACATCATGGCGCGCAGCCGGGCACTGGAGGCGGGGCGCGCTTCCGCACGGTGCATGGACAGGATGTGGTGAGTGTCGGTCGCGTGCATCAAAACTGGACGTCCTCACGTGACTGGCTCACCTGCAAAAGCGTGCTCACGCCGTCCGCGCCCATGCCTGCTAAAAACTGTTGCCCGTTGATTTCAAGCAGGGCGACAGAGCGTTTGGGGCCAAGGGTCAGCGTTTCCACCAGGCGCATCTGCTTTGTGGGCTGGGTCCGTGCGCGCAACCACTTGCCCACGACACCGGCAAGCCCCTGAGCCGCCGCTGTGGAGATTTCGAGGAGTGGCGAGACCGGACCGAGGGAGCGATCCTGTGGTTGTGCCGGCAACTTCGCCGTGTGTGTGCGGTACAGCATAGGCTCGTCAAACTCCGCCATCGCCGTCCAGTTGGTGCGTCTTGGTTGCACATTCATGCGGCGGCTCCTGCGGCAACGGTGAACGTGGCGGCCGCTGCGGAAGGTGAGGACGGGCCAATCAAGCGGGTAATGCGGATGGACATGCGGCCCTCCATGTATTCGAAGCGCGCGTGGCATACCGGCGAGCCGCCGATGATGATGGTCAGGTCTTCTGCCGTGGCGATCAGGCTGGGCAACACCTGGCCAGGTTGCAGTGCACCAAGGGAGCGCAACGACATGGCCGGCAGGGCAATATCGACGGAGAGCCGCAACGGAACTTCACGCAGAGCATGCCACCGTGCCGTTTGTGCCGCACCCTCTGCCGGGATAGTGCCAGAGGATAGCGGGACCAGAGCCTGCTCGGTGGCGGTCATCCGCGCTGCACCAGAAAGTCGGTAACGTACACATCCAGCACATGCGTCTCGCGGTTGTCGAGCGCATAGGTCTGGCGCAGCTTCTTCTTCAGTGCTTCCAGGCCGCCGTTCGCCAGCAGCGCGTCAGAGCTCTGTTCACCCAGCACGGCAAGCGTGGTGTCGCGCAGCGCGGCAGAGACACCAGGGTCGGGCTTATCTGCCTTGCCCTCTTCCTTTTTCTTCTCGCCCTTTGCCGGAATGGATTCGGCGATGCGCAGGCTGATGCTGGCGCGCAGGTAACTGCGGCCATTGCTATCGGACAGGTTGACCACCATGGGATCGAGTGCCAGCACGTGTGATGGCGGCAGCTCCTCCGGCTCCTGTTCGGCGGCTGTCTTTGCCTTGGCCGTCCCGGCGGCAGGTGCGCCGGCGGCGGCAACGGACGACAGCTTGCCCGACTTGATAAGCCAGAACCCCACACCGCCTACGGCGGCCAGGGCAACGACGGTGGAAAGCACTACGGCAATCAAGATCGGCATGAGGCCGACCTTTGCTGCCGGTGCGGCGGAGGTAGAGGGCTCTGCGGAAGCGGACGCGGTCGACATGCACAGGAAGAATGCAGGTGGCGTGCCGTTTGCCGGGCGTTGGGATTAGGGGATGCTAAGTGAGAGCGGCCTTATGTGGAGAAAAGTGCGCCGACATAAGAGCACGCACAGGGGCGGCCGGTCGCCGCCGGCCGCCCTGTGCGTTTTTTGATACAGCAAGAAAGATTAGCGGACCATGCCGATCGTATCCTGCGTGATGGTGTCGAAGGTGGTAACGGTTTTTGAGTTCGCCTCGAACGCGCGCTGAGCGACGATGAGGTTCGCGAACTCGGTGGAAATGTCCACGTTGGACCCCTCGAGCGAAGTGCCTTTGATAACGCCGCGGCCACCGCTCCCCGCCACTCCGACGGCGATCTGGCCCGAGGAAGCAGTCGTCTCGTAGGTGTTGTCGCCAGCGCGTGACAGGCCGGCCTGGTTGGCCACGGTGGCAACTGCAACCTGTCCCAGATTTTGGGTCTGGCCGTTGCTGAACGTCGCGCTGACCACACCGCTGGCATCGACCGAGAAGCTCTGGTAGGTTCCGCTGGCATAGCCGTTCTGCGACGTGGCGCTGCTGCCGGATGCGCCACTCGTCTGGGTCACGGTCGCATTTCCACTTACATCGAACAGGTTCCACGAAAAGTTCATGTCCGAAGCGCTGTCGGCCATGCCGGTGAACTGAATCCCCGGGACGTTGGCCGACGGGCTGGTGAGCTTTCCGTTGCTGTCGAAAGTGAGCGTCCCCGTCGTATTGGTGGCAGCCGTGCTTTCACCGCTGGGCAGCGAAAAGGCGTAGCTCCACGTGTTGGCAGCGGTTTTGGTGAAGGTCACAGTGGCCGCGTGCTTTGTCCCCAGGGAGTCGTACACGTTGGTCGACGCCGTAGCCACCGTACCCACGGTTGCGGTCGAATCCAGGTTCTCCGTAAAGGAAACCGTCGAGGTCGCCTTCGCCGATTGCGTTGCACCGGTGGGGATGTTCAGAGTGGTGAGCGACGCGTTGGTATCTACCACGCCGGCTTTCGCCGGGTAGCCCATAACGTTCAGGCCGTCCGCCGTTACCAGGTTGCCGGTGGAGTCAAGTTGAAAGTTGCCGGCGCGGGTCAGTTCCTGAGTTGCGCCGCTCTGCACCACGAAGAAACCGGTTCCGTTGATGGCCATGTCGGCGCTGTTGGTGGCATTTGAGGTGGTGCCCTGCGTGTAGTCGGTGTTGATCGACTGCACCTCGGTACCTGTTCCCACCTGCTCCTGGGTGTTGGATCCGTTTGCGCCGATCGTCTGGTAATACAGGTCGGCAAAGGTGGTCGTTTGCGACTTGTATGCCGTGGTGTTCAGGTTGGCAAGGTTATTGCCGATAGTGTTGAGAGCGATGGAATTGGCCTTAAGACCGGTAAGCGCGATCGAAAAATTGGGCATGAAACGTCTCCTGTAGGGATGTGGGCGATGAGGTCTGTGAGCGGAGCTAGACTTTGGTCGTGGCAGTCGTAGAGGTGCTGGAGGTCGTACCGGAAACGGCCTGGTTGATGTCGATCAACTGCTCGAGGCTGTTGACGCCCACAAGCTGCTGGATGTACTGCGTCGGATCCGTCGGTTGTGTCGGGTCCTGATTCTTCATCTCGGTCACCAGCAGCGTCATAAAGTCGCTGGAAGTGATGGTGGTGCCGCTGGTACTGCTGGTACTACTGCTGGTGGACGCCGCCTTGGTGGTTGTGGCCGTGGCGTTTGCCGCGGTCGTGCCGAAAACCGACGATGCCGCAGTCGAGCCCTGCGTAAGCGATACACTCATGTCTTTAGCTCCCTTGAAAATCACTGTTGCCGCTCACGAGCGGTGTTGCCGCTGAGTCGGTGGGATTTGCCCACCCGCGATTAAATCCGCACACTCACCGAAGACCCTGAAGTGCCGCCGATCAACGAAGCGACCGTCGTCAGGCGGGTAGTGCTGCCCGACTGCACGGCCTGCGTTGCCCAGCCAGTCGTGCTGTTGCTACTCGCGCGCTGACTTGTGCCACGCGATTCCCCGCCCTGCTGCTGCGCACTGCTGCCTTGCTGCTGCGCGCCACCCTGTTGCGAAGATTGACCGAACCCTGAAGAACCCGCACTGCCGGTCTGCACCGTCGCATCGCGCGAAACTCCAGGTGTGGTGGCGGCGCTGCTGGAAACGCTTTGCACCGCAACGTTCTGCTCCTGCAGAAAACGGCCAAGCGCCGGCAGCATCCCGCTCACCGCGTTCGCCGTTGCCGCGCTTCGACCGGTAACCGCGGCATGCATGTCGCCCACACGGTCGACGCTGGCGCGCACGCTCAACCAGCCCAGCGTGGAATCGTGAAAGCCGACCTCAAGCGACGTGGCGCGTGTAGGCGTGGCGGTAGACGGCTGTGCCTCGGACGCCGAGCCGAGCCTTGCCGAGGAGGCGGCAGCATGCATGCTGGATGCCGTGTCAGCGTGTGTCGCGGACTCCGCGGTGACCGTGGTGACGGACACGCCGCTGCCCAGCGTGAACGACGCGCCATGTCCGCCGGCGACGCTTCCCGTCGACTCGGAAGACACGGCCGTCACCGTATGCATTGCCTGGACTGCAGAAACCGGCGCGGAACCAGCCGTATCCTCTGCTTGATCTGTTGCTTCCGGCTTGTTCGCGGATGCAACGGCCGAGCGCGATAGGCCCGCGCTGTTGGAGATACTTTCCCTGGCCTGCGTGGGTGTCGCAGATGTCTTCGCTTCACTGGAGGTCGCCGTCAGCGCCACACTGCTGCTCTCTGGAACAGACACAGAATTCGCACTTCCGTTTGCGATCACAACAGTATTCTGGTTTGCGGTGACTACCGCCGCTGCCACATTCCCGGCCATGAGTACCGCCGTGGGATCCTGCCCCGGCGCGGAAACCGTGGGGGTGACAACAGATGCGGCCTGGTCCGTCTCACACTTGCCAGTCGTCTTTGCGTTTGCTTTCGCAGCGGTGGCGTGGCTTTGTGTTTCAGCAGGTTTCAATCGTGTGGCTTGCACCAGGCTGGACGACGCAGGTGCGCTGGAGACCAGCGGCAGAGACACGGGCGCGGCTGCCGCGGGTGCATCCGCGGCCGTGGACGGGACCGCGGTTCCCTGCATCCCAGCCGAGGACAAGGTTGCGCCCTTGGCGGATGCCGTACCTACGGGCGCGCTTGTTACCGTGCTCGTCTCGTCGGTACCGACCGTTGGTGCTTTAGTCGTTTCGAGATCGCTACCGGTTGCTGCAACTCCTTGAGAAGAATCGGCCGCTGGCTGCACTCCTGCTTCCCGCGTGCCGGACCGGGCCATTCCAGTTTTGTCCGCAAAAAAGATGGAGGGCTTTTGCGCCATCGCAACACTTACGGGCGATGGGGACGTTGCGGTTGTGACGGTGGACGCTCCTGCAGCTTCTTCTTCCGTTGGGAGAGGCAATACGGCCCTAGGGACTTCGGCAGT
>CBAAAH010000144.1:0-7099 GCA_964658865.1 uncultured Granulicella sp. | reverse complement strand
GCAGGGCAACGGCTGGTTCTGGATCCTACTCCTCCTTTACCAAGCCGATGGCATGCTGCATGGGACGAATTTCCGGGCTGGACATGAAGTTTTTCCAGATCAGGCCCGTTCTCCCGTTCTCAATCATTACCGTTTGCGGTGCCTGGTTCAGGCCCATGTTGGTGCTGGAGTACCAGTTACGGCTTTCATTGAAGGCGTCGCGGAACCCATAAATGCTCCAAGTTTGCGCCCCCATATCGCGATACCAGTGCCTAATCGCCGCGAGAGACTGGTCCGGGGTATAAGCGTATGAGGCCACTGCGCCTGTCGGTGCAATGGTTCCATCGTCTTCGTTGAACGGCTTGTACTCGTGATATCGGTCGTCTGGACCGTCCACCGCGGTCAATCCCCAGCTATTCGCACCATAACCTTTGAAATGGCCCGGGTTGGCAACGGAATAGGCCTGGCTCATCAACGCTTCGTTGCGGTTATTGCGAAAGTAGTTTGTGTACTTATCCCGCATGCCGCGTGGATCATACCCCATGTAACTGTACTGGGTAAAGAAAAGAGGTCCCGGTGTTCCCGGAAGATAGCCCTGTTCAAGCGGAATGTTGTAGTACGTGTGCTTGATGCCATATTCGCCATGCGCACCCGGACCTTCGCGCTCGTAGCCGGTGCGGTACAGCGATGCCGGTACAGCATGCGTTGGCGACGCGATGGCCAGCATGTACGTGATCATCACCTCATTCCAGCCTTCAAGCCGGTTGGCGATGTGGAAAGCGTAGTTGGGCGACCAGTGCCAGTAAAGCGCATCATACTGTGGCACGGCGTTGAACCAGTCCCACTCCACACCCCGCCACAGGCGATTGATGGTATCTCGCAAGGCGACTTCCTGTGCGTCATCGCCGTTGAAATATTGCCGCGCGGTGAGCAAACCCTGCATCATAAACGAGGTTTCCACCAGGTCTGCGCCATCGTCATACATGCCAAACAGGGAAATGGTCTTACCCGTTTTTCCATCCAAGAAGTGTGGCCACGCACCATGAAAGCGATCTGCTTTCTCAAGGAATGTCGTGATGCGTACCATGCGTTCCACGGCCTGCCGGCGCGTGATGAATCCGCGATCTGAAGCGACCACCAGCGCCATCACACCGAATCCGCTGGCACCCATTGCAACCAGGTTGTCAGGCCCGGGTTGCGATTCCAGCGCCATACCGGAGTTTGCTTCCGCACCATCCCAGTAGTAGCGAAAACTTGCCTCCTGCACCATAGTCAGCAGTTCGTCGTCACTCATCGGGTGGGTGCGTGCAGATGCCGACGCAGTGCGTGCAGATTCCTGCATATCGGCCGTGCGGGCCGCGACCGCATAGGTGGCGTCTGCGTCGATGCTGCCCAGGTAGTCACAGAAGCGGTGGATGCCATAGCGCTGAACGCCGATGGCACGCATGGGGCCACCGTGAAGCGAGCGATAGACCACGTACTCCGCAGTCGCTGCGTCCTCCGGCGCCTGCCACTCCAGGTCAATGTGACGTTCGTACGATCTCGTCGTCAACGCCGAAGGTGTACTGGGAACGCTTGCCGCGGAGACCTCGTTGCCGATCCTAACCTCGTCTACATAAAGGGTGTGTGCGTTTCCATCCGCACCATTCTGGCTGAACGAGATCGACTCAAGCCGCGAGGAGTTAAACGGATGCAGCGAGTTGCCTTGCAACCGTTGCAGCGGGACAGCGATACGCATCCAATGATGCGCGGGGACATTTCCGGTAAATCCCGTAAGTGGTGCAGACGTGGTGTGACCACCATCCGAATCGGTAAGTGCGATGCGTGGCAGGTCGGCCGCTGCAATGGCCTTCGGACTGCATACCCAGAACGAAAGGGTATCGCCTTTCCACGCCGGGTCTGCGTTGCGCCAGCGGATCGCATTCAGTTGCACATCCCATCCGCCGTTTTTTGCAGAACTCCACGACACTTCCAGCGCATTGGTACCATTGACGGATTCGGCCGCCTCCAGCGGCACTTTCCCCTCAACCAAACGCACCGTGCTGGGCATCGAAACAGATCCCGAACTGTAGGGGTAGTAGCCGGACGAGGGGCTGCCGGCAAAGAACACATGATCGCCAAAGCGCGAAAACGATTGAGCATCTGCATGCAGACCGGACATCGTCATTGCCGAAACAGTAACTGCGGAAAACAGGTAACCCCGCGAAAATCTGCGGGGTTTTGAAGAGAACAGTGAAGACATAAGTGCTCCAGAGAAGGACGGTGTTGTGACTTATTTGCCGACGGTGAGCACGGCCAAACCGTATGCCGGTACCGTGACCTGAACATGTCCGTTGCTGAGCGAAAGTCGCTCCGGTGCCGAAAGCGCACCCGCGGCTTTCAGTTGCTCCACCTGGCTGCGCGACAAGCTACCCTGCGGCCTGCCCATGGCGTCGAACGCGGCAAGTGCATTGCTGTGGGTCGGATCAACACGCCATAACATCACCTGTGCGGAAGGAGTAACATGCGTTAGTTTAATTTCGAAGGTTTTAACTGGGCCCGCGGGTGTGGCTGGTTTCGTATAGGTAGCGCCGGTACCGGCGGGAGCGGCGTAGTTCCACAGTGCCAGAGTAAGGCTTCCCTCATCATTTGTCGTTGCAATGGCAGAGTCCGACGAAAGCTGGATGCGGTGCGATCCAAGCTTGTGCAGCAGCGCAAAATCGTTCAGCGATGCCTTCGGAATTCCATCTGCCGCCACCAAGCCGAAGCCGCCATAAAAGGGTGTGCGTACGACGCCCTGCTCTTCGAACACGTCAGAGAACGACCAGTAATCCATGCTATCTGTCAGGCCGTCGCACAGGCGAATGGTATTGGCCAGCCACGGGCCGATGTATGGCGAATCCGTGACGTTCGGCTCGTTTGCATAGCTGGCGTTGTACTCGCTGAAGATGAGCGGCAGCCTGGGCAGGGGTGATGCCGCAATCTGGTCATGCACCTTCTTCACCGACCGGTACACCATCACGTCGCGCGGAATGTTTTCGTTGGTGTTAAAGACATCCTTTGCGTTGTCGTTGGCGTAGACATGCGTCGAAACAAAATCGACCGGCACCTTGTTGTCGCTTACATGCTTTAGAAAGTCAGGCACCCACGCCGCCTGCGCTGTGGCGGGTCCACCAATCTGCAGGCGAGGCGAGACGCCCTTGATTGCACGCGCAGTGTGGTCGTACAACTCCCAGTAAGTCTGTTGCTTTGGACTGCCACCCCAGAAGTCGAGGTTCGGTTCGTTCCATACTTCAAACTTCCAGGTCGCCACTTCCTCCATGCCGTATCGCTCGACCAGGTGCTGCGCAAAGGCCGTCATCATGGCATCCCACTTCGCGTAATCCTGCGGCGGCGAGACCACCGGCTTATAAAAAAAGGGCTGCGTTATGTTTGGATCCGTTGCCATTTTCTTCGGCATAAAGCTCAATTCGACAAACGGACGCACTCCCTCGGCAAGCAGACCATCGTAAATCTGATCGACATACGAGAAGTTGTAGACCGAAGCATCGTTCGCTTTTTCCGCCGCCAGGCCCGGGTTCTTTGTCTGCCGGTCTGGATCGTACAGGCCAACTTCATCCTGGAAAATGCCGTGGAAACGAACAGACTGGAAGTCGGTTGCCTGCTTCACGGTATGCAGATCTTTGCGGTAGCTGTCGCGTAACGCGAGAATTGCGCGGCCTGAGCCGAACGTCTTTTCCCAGAAGTGGGGGAACGGCGTCGTCGCCGCTTTGGCATCGACGGTAATGCGTTCCTGCGCGCGTGCTGCCGGGCTACAGATGGTTATGAAGCCTACGGCAAGGACGAGCAGACAGGTGCTGTACTTCAGAGCGTTCATAAGGCGCAAGTCCTCGTCCTGGGTGTGCTGGGTTCGATGCAAGCGTCTGCAGTAATGGGGAACAAAAAGCAAGGAGAGCGCCCGCGCAAGCGCACCCTCCTTGCCCAGTGCAAAACACATGCGCGTTTAGAAGCTGAGCCGCGCCTGGATCTGCACCTGCCGGCCGGCAAGACCCTTGGCAGAGATGCCGAAGTTGTTGTTCGTGGTGACGACGCCATTGTTCACGCTTTGAACCTGGTTTGAGATGCCGTCGCCGCCGGAGCCTTGGCTGAGGTTGGTGATGTTGAATACGTTAAAGGCGTCGACGCGGAATTCGATCCCCGTCTGCTCGCCGAGGTAGTGGTTGGGTATGCCGAAGGACTTGGTGACGTTCGCATCGAGCGCCTGATAGTGCGGGCCGGTAAAGCTGTTTCGCGCGATGCCCGGCGTGGGGTAAAGGGTGATCGCGTTGGGAAATGTCGTCGACGAGTTGGTAATGGTGGTCTGGTCGTACACGCCGAAGTAGTTCTGCGGTCCACCGGTGAAGTTTTTGCTGACGCCCGTGCTCATGAACGCTGCGTTGCTTGTGTCGTGGCCGGCGGTGCCGGTGTAGGACGTGGGCCGCAGCGTGCTGGTCTGTGCGCCGGTGTAGTACGCGGAAGTGCCGTAGTTGGCCACCGGCGTCCATGGAAAACCCGTGTGCAGGTTGTAAATGCCGCTGATGTTGAAGCCGTTCAGCAGGACCTTCGTGAAGTTATTCGCACCGTAGTAGAACTTCGGATTGTAGGTGCCGAAGATCTTGAACGCCTTACCCACGTTGAAGTCGGAACGGCCGCGTGCATAGTACGGGTTATAGGTGTAGGGATCCTGCTCGTACGGGCCGGAGTTATCGTCCATGCTTTTTGCATAGGTAAAGCTGGCATCGACAGAGAAGTTATGCGCCATGTTGTGCTTCAGGTCGAGGATGAGCGCGTTGTAGTTGGAGTTGCCGTTATCACCGTAGTACTCAATGTACGGCGTTGCCGTGTTGAACGCTTCGCCGTGAAATTGGCCATACAGATAGGCGTTCTGGTGAAAGATCAGGTGGTGCGCCGAGCTGCCCTGGTAGAGCGCGCTGGCAACCATCTGGTGTCCGAGATCGCCTTCCACAGCGATCGAGTAGTGGTGCACCTGCTGCGTGTGGAGATGGTTGGGCACGGCGGTGAGCGAGAAGCCGGTGGTGGTCGGCAGACCGTTCGCGCCGTAGGCCGTAATGGTATTGACGTTGGCAGTGTAGCCGAAGAGCGAACTGCTATCCGACGGGACATTGTACTGGATGCGTGAGTCGGCCACGGTGGGTGTGCTGTTGTTGAACGACGGCGACACCGCGTCGTTGGGGCTGCCGGATTGGTTGGCCGAGATGGCGATCTCTTCCTGGTTGAAGTTGAGGCCGTATCCGCCGCGGATGACGACGCGCTTGTTCAGGAAGTCGGGGTTGTAGGCGAAGCCGAGCTGCGGCCCGAAGTTGGCCTTATCCGGGTTCCAGGATTTGCCGCCGCGCACCAGCGTGATGCCGGTAAACGTTGCGGGGCCCGTGCCGAATACAGTGTGCGGCAGGTTGTTCTGCTTACTGTAGAGCGCGTCGAAGTAGTTGTAGCGGATTCCCGCGTTGATCGTGAGGTTAGGCGTCGCCTTCCAGTCGTCCTGCACAAAGCCGCCATAGATCCACTCGCGCATGTCGTAGCGGTTGCTGAACGGCATACCGGTCAGGCGGTTGAACTGGCCGCTTTCGGCGTACGGCGCATCGTTGAGGAAGTTCCACACGTTGTAGAAGCTGAAGGCCGGACGCGCGGCGTAGACGGCGTCTTGCAGATAGTGCAGTTGTGTGGCGTCGCCGCCGAACTTGACGGTGTGGTTACCGAGCAGCTTGGTCGCCACATCCTTGTAGCCATAGGTCCACTGGTTGAGGTGGCTGGGGCCCGAGGCGCCGAAGTATTGCAGGCTTGTGCCGCCTGGGTTATTGACGGTATCGGTCGGCAAGCCGAAGGGTGCCTGCGGGTTGTCCGTGACCTCGTTCCAGCGCCAGCCTGCGGCGTTGGCGCGCGCCTCGTTCAGAAAGCTGGGCGAGAAGGTGTGGTTGTAGATGATGGAGAAGGCGTCGTTGATCTGGTTGTGGTTCCACTGGTTGTAGCCGCGCGCTGGTCCGTTGATGTAGTGCTGCGTCTGCGGCACCCAGTAGATGGCGAAGGCGAGGTGGTCCTTCTTCGTCACATCGCCGTCGAGCCGGCCATTGTACTGCACCTGCGTGGTTTGCGAAGGCGTGGCGGTCTGGTAGTCGGCAATGTCGGCGACGCCATCGAGTCCATTGCCCGTGCCGGGAGAAGTGGCGGAGACGTAAGTCGGGTCCTGCGTGCCGCGCGCGGTGCGCAGGGGCGAGCCGATGTCGATGCCGACGCCCGGAACGGTGTTGCAGTTGACGCCTTCGGTAAGGCCGGCGGTGGTGCAGGTGGCGTTGATGAGGGTTGCGCCGACAGGAGAGTGACCGGCGAACGTCGTGTATTTGCTGGCGATGCTGCCCGCCGGTGCGGCGGCGTCGAAGGCCTGTGTTTCGTACCAACTGGTGGCGGTGACGGTGCTGTTGTTGCGGATGGTTTCGTAGGCGAAGAAGGCGAATAGTCGATCCTTCAGGATGGGTCCGCCGATGCTGCCGCCGAAGTCGTTGTAACGCGCCGTATCACGCTGCAGGCCTAGGATCGCTGCGCGGTTTACGTTGTTGTCGGCCACACCTGGGCCCAGGGTTGCCGGGTTCAGGGAGGCGGGGCCGTTGTAGCGCTGAAATGCATTGAGGCCGGGACGCGCCACGCGGAAGAAGAAGCTGCCGTGCACGTGGTTGGTACCGCTCTTGGTCGTGACCTGCATGTTGGCGCCGCTAAAGCGGCCGAACTCCGCGTCATATCCATTGCTGGTGATCTTCACGTTATCGATGGAGTCTTCGTTGGGCGTGATGACGGATGTGCCGCCCCATACTGCGGACACTGTGCTGATGCCGTCGATGTTGATGCTGTTCGTCTCATACTGGCCGCCGTTGGCGAGGGTCTGCGGTCCATTTTCCGTTGCAAACGATCCGCCAGTGTTGCCGCTGCCACCAGGTCCCTGAGAACCAGGCAGGCTGTTGGTTCCACCGCCGCCCGCACGCTGCCCGTCGCCGAACGAGCCGGGTGCAAGTTGCGCGAGCTGGAAAATGTCGCGGCCCGCTGAGGGCAGGTGTTGAATGTCATTCGCGGAGATGGTGCCGCTAATGGATGC
>CBAAAH010000143.1:0-7160 GCA_964658865.1 uncultured Granulicella sp. | reverse complement strand
GATTCTTCGTCGCAACGGTGCGCACGGGGACCAATTCCCTCACCATGACGCCTGCGGTCGAGCAGTTGATGCAGCGCGTGCAAAGCCTGTTTGAGCAGCATCTGAAGCTGCAGCAGTCGTTGAATTACGAGACAGTCGTCGCCAGTGCGCGCACCGACGACGCGACCAAGCTGGCCGACACCATCGCCGCCAACCTGCAGCTCTCGATTGAAGAGAAGCAGGCGCTTCTGGATGTGTTCGATCCCGTCGAACGGCTGTCGAAAATTGCGGACACGCTGGATATCGCTATCGAAAAGCTGAACGTCGACCGCACCGTGCAGTCGCGTGTCAAGCGACAGATGGAGCGCGCGCAAAAAGAGTATTACCTCAATGAAAAGATCAAGGCCATCCAGAAGGAATTGGGTCGCGGCGAAAAAAGCGAGTGGGATGAGCTGAAGAAGAAGATCGAAGCTGCGGGTATGCCAAAGGATGTCTTCGATAAGGCAATCCAGGAGCTGAAAAAACTGGAAGCCATGCCGCCCATGTCTGCCGAATCCACCGTCAGCCGCAACTACCTGGACTGGCTGCTGGCCGTGCCATGGAAGAAGAAGTCCAAGGACATCCGTTCGATCGAGCACGCGGAACAAATCCTGAATGAGGATCATTACGGCCTGGAGAAAATCAAGGATCGTATCCTTGAGTTTCTTGCGGTACGTCAGCTTGTCAAAAATCCAAAAGGTTCGATCCTGTGCTTTGTCGGACCGCCCGGAGTGGGCAAGACCTCGCTCGGCATGAGCATCGCCAAGGCGACTGGCCGCAAATTCGTCCGTATGTCTCTCGGCGGTGTGCGCGATGAGGCAGAGATTCGCGGTCATCGCCGCACATACATCGGCTCCCTGCCCGGCCAGATTATCCAGTCCATGAAGAAAGCTGGAACGAAAAACCCGGTCATCATGCTGGACGAAATCGACAAGATGGCGGCGGACTTCCGCGGCGATCCGGCAGCGGCTCTGTTGGAAGTCTTGGACCCCGAGCAGAACGCAACCTTTACCGACCACTACCTGGACGTGGAGTACGACCTGTCACAGGTGCTGTTCGTCGCAACCGCCAACGTGCTGCACACGATCCCCGGACCGCTGCAGGACCGCATGGAAATTCTGCGGCTGCACGGCTACACCGAGGTCGAAAAGCTGGAGATTGCCAAGCAGTACCTGGTGAAAAAACAGCTCGAAGGCACCGGACTTACAGCAGAGAACATCGATCTGACGGATGACGGCCTCAAAACCATCATTCGTGGCTACACGCGCGAGGCGGGCGTCCGTAACCTGGAGCGCGAGATCGGCAACGTCTGCCGCAAAGTCGTTCGCCGCGTGGTGGTAGAGGCGAATAAGAAGGACGGCAAGCACGAGAAGGAAACCGTCACTGCCGCGAATCTGGAAGATTTTCTGGGCGTGCTCAAGTTCCGCGATTCGCAGGTGCAGGAAAAGAGTGAAATCGGCCTGGTTACCGGTCTCGCCTGGACCGAAGTCGGCGGCAGCATTCTGCAGATCGAAGTGCAGGTACTGGATGGCAAGGGCAAGCTGACCATCACCGGCCAGTTGGGCGACGTGATGCAGGAAAGCGCACAGGCGGCACTGAGCTATGTGCGTTCACGGGCGCATCACCTCGGCCTGCCGAAGGAGTTCTACAGCAAACTCGACATTCACGTGCACGTGCCTGAGGGAGCCATCCCGAAAGACGGGCCGTCTGCCGGCATCACATTGGCGACAGCGTTGACGAGTGCATTGACGAAAATCGCTGTGCGCCGCGATATCGCCATGACCGGTGAAATTACGCTGCGCGGCAAGGTGCTGCCCATTGGCGGCCTGAAGGAGAAGCTACTCGCGGCACATCGCGCAGGCATCTTCGAGGCTGTGCTGCCGTCTGAAAATCGCAAAGACTACGCCGACCTGCCGCAACTCATCAAGGACAGCATGAAGCTCCACTTCGTGGAGCAGATGGACGAAGTGCTGGCGATTGCACTGGACGGCAAGCTGCCGGAACTGGCGGAAGAAGTTCCCGCCGCTCTGGAAGCCGCAGTACCGGCGATGCCGCCACCACCCAGCCGCAAGGCTCCGGCCGCAACCGCGCACCAGTAGATGGCTTGTCTCAACAACAGCAAAGGGCCGGCAATTCGCCGGCCCTGCTTTTGCGCGCTACCCTTCGATTAAACCCTGTTTCGGCCACCGAGAAAGTTGAATACGATCGAGATGACGGCAAGAATAAGTAGAAGGTGAATGGCAAACGCGGAGACGTGGAACACGACAAAACCGCCGATCCAAAGCACAAGCAGAACGATACCGATGACGAGAAACATGAAATCCTCCGGGAGTGAACGTACCTTCCGGAGGGCTCTCGCTCTCCAGAATGTTCATGCCATAGGAGAGTAGAAAGATTGCCTGCGTTGTATTGTCACGCGGGTTCCGCCAGGTTAAACGCTGCCGCCGGCGATGGACGGAATGAACATGACTTCGTCGCGATCCTGGAATTGGTAGGTGTCACCGCCCAGAAAGCGGATGTCCTCGTCGTTCACATAAACATTGATAAACTTGCGCAGCTTGCCGTCCTCATCCTTGATGTGTGAGCCGAGCTGAGGGAATTTGATGCCCAGGTCTTCTACGAGCACGGGCAGGTTGGTGGCCGTGGATTCTACCTGCTTCGTGCCATCGGTGTGGCGGGCAAATGCGGCGGGTAACATGACGCGAATGGACAACGTGAATCTCCTTCGATGGTGCGGGTGGAGCGTGGCACAGGCTGCATGCCGGTTCAATCTGCGGGTACGAGTTCAGGTTCGGTTTCGACATTCGTGGGCGCGGGCGTAATGCTGTCCAGTTCCGCCAGGTATGCTTCAAAGTCGGTAAGGCGCGGGCGAACTGCACGGCCCACGTCGAAGCGACCTGCCAGGCAGTCCGTCGTCTTCAGTCCGTTGCCGGTGATGCAAAAGACGGTAGTTTCGTCCGCGCCGATACGGCCCTGTGCGATGAGGCGCGCGGTGACGGCAGTGGTGACGCCACCGGCGGTCTCCGTAAAGATACCCTCGGTTTCCGCAAGCTCTTGAATGCCGGCGACTACTTCCAGATCGCTGACGTGTTCTGCCCAGCCACCGACCTCGCGGATCATGCGCGAGGCATACGGACCGTCCGCCGGATTGCCGATGGCGAGCGAACGCGCGATGGTGTTGGGACGCTGCGGCGTGATGGTTTCGGTGTCGTCATGCACGGCTTGTGCGATGGGTGAACAGCCGGTGGCCTGTGCGCCGAAGAAGCGCACCTTCTTCGCTTCGACCAGACCGAGATAAACCAGTTCGTCAAAGGCCTTTTTGATCTTGCGGATGAGCGAACCGCCGGCCATGGGAACAACCACATTGTCCGGCAGACGCCAGCCGAGTTGCTCCGCGATTTCAAAGCCAACCGACTTGGAACCTTCCGCGTAGTAGGGCCGCAGGTTTACATTCACGAAACCCCAGTTGTACTGGTCGGCGATGAGTGAACACAGGCGATTCACGTGGTCGTAGTTGCCATCGATGCGAACGAGGCGCGCACCGTAGACGAGCGTGTTCAGAATCTTTGCCGGCTCCAGATCTGCCGGTACAAGAATGCATGCCTTCAAGCCGAGACGCGCTGCCTGAGCCGCGACGGAGTTCGCGAGATTACCCGTCGACGAGCAGCCAACGACCTGAAAGCCAAAGCTCTGCGCGTTTGCCAGTGCAACCGCGACCACTCGATCCTTGAAGGAGAGCGTCGGAAAACAGACGGCATCGTTCTTGATATAGAGATTGGACGCACCCAGCCGCTCGCCCAGGTTTTTCGCACGGACCAACGGGGTGAACCCGACAGGCAGGTCGGGCTCAAATCCTTCTGGAATCGGCAGAAGTGAGCTGTAACGCCACATATTGCCGGGGCCGGCTTCAATGGTTTTGCGTGTAATCCGGCCGCGTACGGCATCGAGGTCATACTTCACTTCCAATGGGGTGAAGGACTCATCGCAGATGGAAAGCGGTTGGTTTCCGTAGCTTTTGCCCGACTCTTTGGAGTAGAGCTCATACGGCGTTCTACACGCAGATGACATGAAAAATCCTCTTCCAGCGCGGAAGTGGGTACGGCAGATGCGACGCTCTCTCTTGAGAGGGGAAACGGCTAAGCTGCCGCTGGAGTCTGTTTAGACGGCCATACCGCTGGTCCACAACGTGCGTGGGGCTGTATCCCGAATCTCATGTTCCCTGGAAGATACCCAGGAGAGAGGTGACACCGGTACAGACCTCGTCCGGTTGTCGTGGCGTCGCAGGGCTCGTCCCTCAGCCACTCTTCATGAAACTCAGATTTGCAGCGCAGCCCTTTCAGGCGTTCTGCAAACTTGATCTATTAAGGAATATCATGGGCCGCTGCGCAGGGCAATGGCAGACCGGATGGTGTTGCAAGTTAATCGAGTTCCTGCACCATATGGCGCACGCCGGAAACGAAGCGGCGGGGGTCGAATTCTGTCCGCAGAATTTCGTCCGGGCAGTCGGTCATCATAGCCACACGCCAGTTGCAGACGAAGGCGACGAGTTGCTCTGGATTTGCCGTCTTGATGGTGCTGCACAGGTGCTCGGCATCACCGATTTTCTGTTCACCTTCCACATCGATCAGCACCAGGTCATATTGGCGCCCCCAAAATAGCGCAAGCGCCTCATCGGTGGAGAGAGTCGAGTCCACATCAAACCCCGAAATGCGCAAAATCTGATCGCGCAATGGCCGCAACATCTCGCGGCCACAGATATGGAGGATGGTTTTCTTCGGAAGAGCGTCGGGGGTTGGCTGCATTGTGAACTTTTAGTGACGCAGAATGAGGCAAATGTCTCATTCTGGCACGGTTCGCTCAGTGTACGGACCGGCAGTGAGGATTGCAAGGCACACTGAAGAAACAGCGTGCCCCGAAGACCTTCTTAGCAGGCAGAAGTGTCGGCAGCGTGCGATTCCGCAGCCACCATGCCTTCAAGACCGCGTCCCTGCAGCATTGGCCCAATCTCCGGCTCACGGCCGCGCCACGCACGATAAAGCGCCGCCGGGTCTGCCGTGTTGCCGCGCGAAAGCACCATCTGTCGCAGGCGGTCGCCGTTCTCACGGGTCAGGCCGCCATGTTCTTTAAACCAGGCGTACGCATCGGTATCCAGCATCTCTGCCCACAGGTAAGCATAGTATCCGGCGGCATAGCCACCGCCGAAAATATGGGAAAAGTAGCTGGAGCGGTAACGCGGTGGTACCGCCGCGAAGTTCACATGTTTGTGCAGCAGCGCAGAAGCCTCGAACTCCGCTGCATTCTGCAAACCGGCATCCGGAGCAAGCATGTGCCACTGCAAATCAAGTTCAGCTGCAGCCAGCACCTCTGCCAGCGCGTGGCCTCCATTAAAGTTGCTCGTTTTGCGGAGCTTTGCCTCCAGTTCCGCGGGCATGGGTTCACCAGTGGCATAATGGCGGGCGTAGTTCGCGAACACCGTAGGCTGTGTTCCCCAGTGCTCATTGAACTGCGACGGGAATTCCACGAAATCCCGCGCGACCGCCGTGCCGGCAAGGCTGGGATACATCACGTTGCTGAAAATGCCGTGCAGAGCGTGGCCGAACTCATGAAAAAGCGTCGCGACCTCGTCTGAGGTGAGTAGGCACGGCTCGCCTACGGCCGGCTTTGTGTAGTTGCACACGTTGCAGATAATCGGCTGCTCGTTCAAAAGACGTGACTGGCTGATGAGGCTGCTCATCCACGCGCCGCCACGCTTGGAATCGCGCGTATAAAAGTCGGCGTACAACAGCGAAAGATGACTGCCGTCGGTATCGAAGACCTCGTACACCGTGACATCGGGGTGCCACGTGGGCAGGTCGGTGCGCGTTTCAAAACGAATGCCGTAAAGCTCGGACGCGGCAAACAGGACACCCTGCTCGAAGACACGGGTAAGCTCGAAGTAGGGCTTCACCTCGTCCTCGTTCAAGTCATAGTTGGCTTTGCGCACCTGCTCGGCGTAGAAGTTCCAATCCTGCGGCTGCAGGGTTGCCGTGGTGCCGGTCTGCTGTGCAATTGCATCTGCTTCGGCCGCAAGGCTGGTGTGCGCGGCGGGAACCAGGCGGTCCAGAAACGCCATGGCTGCCTCGGGCGTGCGAGCCATCTGGTTCTCCAGCTTCCACGCGGCGTAGCTGGCATAGCCAAGCAAAGCCGCGCGTTGCGCGCGAAGTTGGGCAAGTCGCGCAATGTCGGCACGCGTGTCCTGCGCATCGGACTGCTCCGTGCGTGTAAGCGACTGCTGCCACAGACGAAGGCGCGTTTCCGCATGCGCCAGCGTTGCCATCAACGGCTGCTGCGTCGTATTCAAAATCGGCAGCAGGTATCCATCCAGGCCACGGCCGTGCGCGGCGGCTTCTGCGGCGGAAATTTCCGCGTCGCTCAACCCGTCAAGTTCCTCGCGCGTGGCGACATGCAGCGCAGCGTTTTTCGATGCGGTGAGCACCTTGTTCACAAACGCCGTTTGCAGCGTGGCAGTCTCGGTATTGAACGCGCGCATCTGCTCTTTTTGCGCCTCGCTCAGCAGGGCACCTGCACGGACGAACTGGTCGTGGGTCTCCTGCAACAAACGCTGCGCTTCTTCGTTCAGGTCCAGTTGTGCACGCTGGCCATAGACGGCGTGCACGCGTGCAAACAGCGCGGAATCCAGATAGATACGATCGGAATGCTCGGAGAGCCTGGGGGCAATCTGCTGCTGAATCTGCTGGATACGGTCGTTCGTATGTGTGCCGGCAATGCAGAAAAACGGTGATGCCACGCGGGTCAGCAGGGTTCCACTACGCTCCAGCGCGACGACCGTATTCTCGAACGTGGGCGCGTCGGCCAAGCCCGCAATTGCTTTTACCTCTGCCCCTTGCGCCGCCATGCCGGCTTCAAACGCGGGCAGATAGTGCTCCTCGCACATGCGGTCGAACGCGGGTGCGCCAAACGGAAGTCGACTGGGCGAAAAAAATGGATTTTCCGCTGTCCATGGTGTGGTGTCGTTAGCCTGTTCTTCGGAAATGAGATCTACCGTCTGAGACATGGGAAGTTCTCCTGCAACATGCGCCGACCCTGCCTGCACACCGGCGTCGAATGGAAAAGGCGCGAGCCAAAGGGCATCGCGCCTGTAG
>CBAAAH010000142.1:0-7190 GCA_964658865.1 uncultured Granulicella sp. | reverse complement strand
GACTACGGTCCATCGGTAGAAATTGTAAACGGCTTGCAGCCCGGCGCAATGGTGATCACCAGCGTGACCGATGGCGTACGTGAAGGTGCCACCGTGCGTGCGCTAAAAAAGCAGACCGCCGGCGAGGAAGGTGGCAAGCGCGACAAGCCGCAGACGGAGCCGGATTTCGGGCCCAACCAGTACGGCGATCAGTCCATCGTGAACTCCCAAAGTGAGAGCACGAACAACCAGGGCAAGAAAGGCCAGGCGAACGGCACGGCGCACCAAGGCCAGGAGGCCAAGGGGTCCGGCAAGCAGCCCAAGCAGAAGGGAACCTCCAATTGAGCCGGCATACCCGCAGTGTGATGGTGGCGGTTGCGCTGAGTTCCGCGGCTGTTTTGTGCTTTCACGGCCAGGCTTCTGCGGCGACGGCACCGGATTCAACTCAGCAGGCGCAACCGCAGTCTCCGCCGCCGTACACCGCTCCCTCGCTCCACACGCCGCAGCAGGACACTGCCGGTCCGTGGCAGCCGCCACCATATACCACGCCCGCGTCCACGCAGCCCGCGGCGAAGCAGGCTCCGGGGCAGGGCAGCGTTCCCCATCAGCAGCGGCCCGCGGTGTCAGCCACCGGTGCACCGGAAGCGCCGTTGCCTCGACCGGACGCCTCCAGCGTGGACCTGCGTCAGGTCAGGCCGCTTGCGGAGCAACACGCGGCGCCGGTCGGTGGCGGTAGTCAGGTGAACGACGCCGAGCAGACGAAAGCCGCACCGCGTGGCGAGTCTTACGGTCGCCTGCAGACCAGTCCGTTTCGCCTGATTGCACCGTTCCAGGCGGCACATGTGCCGGATCTGCCGGCTGCCAATGGGGCACGCATCGGATCGTTGATCCGGGACGGCAAACTTTATCTCTCGCTGCAGGATGCGATTGCGCTTGCGGTGGAAAACAACCTGGATGTCGAGGTGAGCCGGTACGATCTGCTGTTGGCCGACACCGATCTGCTGCGTGCGAGCGGCGGCGGTAACCTTCGCGGTGTGGATCAAACCGTGGCGCAAACCGCGCCTGGTGTGGGATCGGTGACCAGCCCGTTGCTCAATACGTCGACCACCACATCCACTTCGCCCGTGAACGTGACCGTTACGGACTTGTCGCAGATTACCCAAACAGGCAGCACAACGCAGCAGAGCCTGAACCAGAACGGCACGCAGACGTATGCTGCCGGCCCCGCCATTCCGCTCTTCGATCCGCAGGTTACGGCAGAGGCAGGGTACCTGCGGCGTTCGAACCAGATATCCCTGGTCGAAACCGGCACGACCGGCACCGCTGCCACCGGAACCGCCACGCCGCCTGTTGCGTTCATCAACACCGGCGTGGATTACCAGCAGGGGTTCCGCTTTGGCGGCCAGTTGGAGGCATTCGTCAGCAATGCGCCGCAGGTACTGTATGCCGACAGCTCGCAGTACAACCCCTTCCACGCTCCCAGCACCTCCGTCAGCTTCAGTCAACCGCTGCTGCGTGGCCGTGGACGCCAGGTCAACGAGCGATTCATCCGAATAGCACGGCTTGATCGGCAGGTGTCCCGGCTCGTGTTCGAGCAGCAACTGCTGGAAACAGTTTACGGCATCTCCCGCCTGTATTACGACCTGGTGTCGCTGGGCGAAAACATCGGCGTGAAAGAAGAGTCCCTTGCTGCCGCGCAACGGCTCGTCGACGACGACAACAACCAGGTGATCGAGGGTACGCTCGCGCCCATCGAGCTTACCCGTGCGCAGGCGCTCCTAGCGGCAAGCCGGCTTGACCTCATCCAGGCACGCAGCGAGTACCGGCAGCAGGAGGTGATTCTGCGCGAGCAGTTGCTGCGCTCCATGCCGGACCCAGCGGCGCGTTTCGCCACCATTGTGCCTACCGGCCGCATTGAAGTTCCCCAAACCGCACCGCTGCTGGACATTTCGGCTCTGACGGCGGCCGCGCTGAACGACCGGCCGGACCTCGCGCAGGCCGCGTTGCAGGTCAAGGCAAACGAGATCAGCGCGAAGGCAACTGCAAACAGTGTCAAGCCGCTGCTCAACCTCTATGCGAACGTGCAGACGCGTGGTTCGTCACTGGTGCCCTACCAGACGCTCGGTTCCACGGGTACGGGCCAGATCACCGTGGCGCCGGCGCTGACCCAGGGCGGTCTGCGCCTTTCCACCATTTACCAGGGTGGCGTGCAGTTGAACCTGCCGCTGCGCAATCGCATCGCGCAGGCCGACGCCGCGCGCGACCAAGTGCAGTTGCGCCAGTCACAGGGCCGCACGGCAAAGCTGGAGAATGACGTGCGCCAGCAGGTGGAAAACGCTTCCATCGCCCTGGAAAGCGCGCACCAGGCCTATGGCGCGTCGGTGGAGAGCCGCAACTACCAGCAGCAACTGCTGCAGGCGGAGATCGATAAGCTGTCGGTCGGCGCAAGCACGAACTTCCTCGTCGTGCAGGATGAGGCCTACCTGGCGCAGGCACGTTCGACGGAGGTCGCCGCGCGGTCCGACTACATGAAGGCGCAGCTTGCGCTCGACCGTGCGCTGGGCGATTTGCTGCGCAAAAACGGAATCGAGCTGGATGGTGCAATCGAAGGCAAGTTACCGGACGGAGCGCCGCCGGCCTTTCCGGCGCCGCCTGCCACGGTACCAGTGAACCGCTGATGCTGCTTCACCGACCGCACGTCTCGCTTCATGGCATGGAAGCCGCGCCGCTGCCAGCATGCGCCTTACCGCTCTTGGGCGAGCAATACACATTGCAGGGGGTACGCCGGGACGCTATGCTGGAGCGAACCGTATCTCAGTGGCAGGCGTAACTCGGTATCAGACCGGCAACCACGAGTGTGCGGCCATGCTGCACACCCGAACAAAGATCTGTCGCGGGTGAGGGATGGGGAGCAAACAGGGCATGCAGGTGCAGGAACAGGTTGGGACGAAAGCGGTGGGGGCTTGTTGTCCCGAGCCGGATAGCCTCTTTGAGCGCTGCGGGTGGTTTTACGCGTTGTGCCGTGAACACCTGTTCCACGACCACTCCGAAGAGATGGGGCGGCAGTTGTGGGATGGCACGCCCGCACCCGGCACCCACATGATCGAGCTTGGCTGCGGACCCGGTTTTTATGCGTGCCGCTTTGCTGAAAGATATCCTGAGATGCGCACCACCGGCATCGACCTTTCCCGCAATCTTCTGTCCCGTGCGCGTACCCGCGCCGCGCAGATGAAGCTGGCCAACGCAGACTTTCACCTGGCAGACGTGCATGCGCTGCCGGCGTCGATCGGTACCGTGGACGTGATTGTCATCTCGCGGTTGTTTCTCGTGGTGCCTAACCGTGATGCCGTCATGCAGGAGGTGTTTCGCGTGTTGCGGCCGGGTGGCAAATGCTTTGTCGCGGAACCTGTTTCCAGCGCGCGCACGCAGTTTCCCCTGAGCGCCATGTGGATGCTGGCGAAGCTCACATCGTTTACCAAGGTGCCCTACGTGGAACCGCACCGCGTCACGACGATGAGCGAAGAGGAGTTTCGCGCTCTGGTGTATTCGCAACCGTGGAGCGACGTGCAGCTTGAGCGCACCGGCCGTTACCAGCACGCGGTGTGCACCAAGCCGATGGAAGCAGCCGCTTCGACCGAGACCGTGAACCTTCTTGAACAGGAGCGGGCCGTTGCCTGAGATCACCAATGCAGGCCCTTCGCAATCCATAATTCTCGATCCGGCAATTCGCCGGGAAAACCTCTCGCGCATGTGCGCGCTTGCCGTCATGGCCAAGGCACCGCGTGCCGGCAAGGTGAAAACCCGGCTGGCTCCGCCGCTCACGCTGGAGCAATCCGCCGCGTTGAATATCTGCTTTTTGCGCGACACCACTGCGAACATCCAGACGGTGGTCGGCGGCGTGGGCGTTATTTGTTACACGCCGGTGGGCGATGAGGTTGCGTTCGACGGCCTGCTGCCCGAGGGCTTCCAATTAATTGCGCAACGCGGTGACGGCTTCGGCGAACGCCTGCTGCTGGCCGCGCAGGACCTGCTCGCCTGTGGCTTCGGCGCGGTGTGCCTCATCGATTCCGATAGCCCGACGCTGCCGCACGGTGCCCTCGACCGCGCCGTTGCGGAGCTTGCAAAGCCGGGCGACCGCATCGTTCTTGGCGGCTCCGATGACGGCGGCTACTACCTGATCGGCCTAAAGGCGGCGCATGCTGCGGTCTTCGAACGCATCACCTGGAGCACCGGATCGGTCTTTGCCGAAACCGCGGAGCGCGCACGCGAGGCTGGGATTGAGCTGGTGGAACTGCCGCTGTGGTACGACGTGGATGACGGTGCGACTTTGCGCGTGCTTGCGGCGGAACTGCTGCACGGCACGCGACCTGCGTTTGCGTCCGTCACGGGTTATAACGCGGTGAACACGCGCAGTTTTCTGCAGGACCTGGCGAAGGGCGGAATGCCGCCGTGGGGCGACTTGACGCAGGGCAAGGCCTGACACCGTTGCGTACGCGTACAGAAATACTTCGAACCGGCTCACCCCTGCTGACCAACCTTGGCCTGTGCGTGCTGGGTGCGATGTTGCTGGGGTTGTCGCGGCACCTTTCGGTGGAGTTTGATCACTTCGTCTACGGCTATTCCGAGACGTCGATGTTTGCCATGGCAGTGGCGCTGGGTGCCGCGGGTATCGTGTGGACGCAGCCGGTCAACCGCGCCACGTTCTGGATTATCGTGATCTTTGCCGTACTGTGCCGGCTCACGCTGCTTACGCCGGATCCGTATCTCTCCAGCGACATCTATCGTTATGTTTGGGACGGCGTCGTTCAGCACCATGGCGTGAACCCGTACCGCTACTTTCCCGGCAATGAGCACCTGAAAGCGTTGCGCGATGACGACATCTTCCCCAACATCAACCGTCGCGATTACGCACCGACGATTTACCCTCCGGTCGCGCAGCTCTTCTTCTATTGCGTTACATGGGTGAGCGGCACGCTCACCATGATGAAGCTGGCCATGATGGCCATGGAAGCCGTGACGGTGGTCGCGCTCGTACGTCTGCTTGAGGGATTGGGCCGCCGCCGCGAAGAGGTGATCCTGTACGCGTGGAGCCCACTGTGTATCTGGGAGTTCGGCTCCAGCGGGCACCTGGACGCAGCCGTCATCGCGATGCTGGCGGTGGCAGTGCTCTTCCGCTTTCGTAACCGCCCGGGGCTGACTGGCGTGGCCCTGGGTGCGGCGATTATGTTTAAGTTTTACCCGCTGGTCGTGTTGCCGGCACTCTGGCGCAGGCGGGATTGGAAGATGCCGTTGGCGGTGGCCGCCGTCATCGCGGCGGGCTATGCGGTGTACGCCGAAGTCGGCATGAAGGTGTTCGGCTTCGCCAGCGGCTACGTTGCGGAAGAGGGCATGGACTCCGGTTCACGCTACTTCCTGTTCGATCTTGCGCATCGCGGCCCTGGTCTGCACAACCTGCCGATCACGGCATACTTCGTATTTTGCATGGTGTGTTTCGCGCCCTTGCTGTGGTGGGCGTGGCGGGTTTCTGCCCAACCAGTTGGGCAAACCGCTCGGGAGCGCTCGGCTTTTCTGAAGCCTGTTGCCGCACTTGCGTTTACGATGATGCTGCTGTTTTCGCCCCATTATCCATGGTATGTCGCGTGGCTGTTGCCGTTTCTGGTGCTGCTGCCGAATCTGCCCATGCTGGTGTACACCTACAGCGTCTGGTGGTGGCTCACGACGGAGTACTCCATGCCCGGGCCGAAACTTTTTTATGCGAACGAATGGGTCTACGGTGCGACTGCGCTCGCGGGTGTGGTGACTTTTCTGTGGCATCGGTTTGGACACCGCGCGACATGGGTGAAGGTGTAATGCCGGTTACAGTCATCATTCCCGCGTTGAACGAGGCGGAGTCGATCGGCTTTGTCGTCGCGGAAATGCCGTGGCATGCTGTCGCCGAATGCCTCGTGGTTGACAACGGGTCGACGGACGCAACGGCGGAAATTGCAGTGGCCGGCGGTGCACGCGTCGTCAAAGCACCGCGCGGCTATGGCTCGGCATGCATGGCCGGTGTCGCCGCAGCCTCACCCGGCAGTGACATCCTGGTGTTTATGGATGGTGACGGCAGCGACATGGTTTCGGCGCTGCCCCTGCTGGTGGGCCCGATCGAGCGCGGCGAGCAGGACTTCGTGATGGGCACGCGGCTCGGAAAGATTCCCCGCGATCCCGGATCGATGCTGGCGTCACAGGTCTTTGCCGGATGGATGGTCGGCATGGTCGTTCGGATCTTCCATGGATTTCGCTATACCGATATGGGGCCGTTTCGCGCGATCCGGCGCAGCTCGCTTGCCTCACTCCACATGCAGGAGCGTACCTACGGCTGGAGCCTGGAGATGCAGATCAAGGCAGTGCAGCATGGTCTTCGTGTGCTGGAGGTGCCGGTGGGCTATCGTGCGCGTCACGGCGGCGTGTCCAAGGTGAGCGGCGACTGGAAAGCGTCGTTCAAGGCGGCCACGCGCATCCTGGAGGTGTTGTTCCGGGTGTCGGCGCAGGGCCGATAAGCCTCTTTGCCGGGTAGCAAAACCTTTCCGGCGAATCTGTGTCTTACCAGCATGGGCGGCGACGTTTCCCGCTGGCGTGAGGTTTGCGGTATGGGCATGCAACAGCGATTTGGGATGTTGGCGGTAGCGGCGGTTCTGGTGTCGGGCGTGGCGGTTGGGCAGAAGCCGCAGGCCAGTGATGCGCAGGTGGAAGCCAATGTATCGAAGGCACTGGCGGCAGACAGCAGCCTGACGAGCCAACCCATTCAGAGTTCGACCGCGTTCGGCGTCGTGACGCTGACCGGTGCAGTGCAGGACGACGCAACCCGCGACCGGGCAGAGCAGATTGCGTCACGGACCGAAGGCGTCAAGAAGGTTGTGGACCAGCTTTCCG
Source organism: uncultured Granulicella sp. (assembly GCA_964658865.1). Classification (GTDB taxonomy): domain Bacteria; phylum Acidobacteriota; class Terriglobia; order Terriglobales; family Acidobacteriaceae; genus Terriglobus. The sequence continues at coordinate 299 of CBAAAH010000142.1, read as the reverse complement.
TGGGATCGCAGGCAGTTGCTTCGGCATCCGCGGCAACGAATGTCCCCGTGAACGGAGCCGTAACCGCCGGTGCGGCAGACGATGATCCAGCAGCCCGCAATACCTTGCCGGGCGACGATGCAGCAACGAATGGCACCCAGCAGCCGGCAGCACAAACGGGTACCAATCCGCAGGTCAATTCCAACCCGCAGGCTGGTCAGTATCAGTATCCACTTCCGGGCCAGGGAGACGGCCAGGTCGGATCCGCGCCACAGCAATATCCGCAAAACGGGCAATATCCACAAAATGGACAGTATCCG
>CBAAAH010000141.1:0-7348 GCA_964658865.1 uncultured Granulicella sp. | reverse complement strand
ATAGACAGGGATGGGTTCCGGGCGCGCCGCTGCAAGGTCCATGAGCGCGCGGCCACCGCGAAAGGACCCCGTGAAGCCGACCGCGCAAACGCCCGCATGCTGCACCAGCCGCGCACCGACCTCGTGACCCGCATCGAACAGCAGCGAAAAGGTGCCTGCTGGAAAGCCGCAGAATCTCACCGCGTTCTGGATGATGTCAGCGACCAGCTCGCTAGTTCCGGGATGCGCGGGATGGGCCTTGGCGATGACCGGATTGCCCGCGGCGAGTGCCGACGCAGTATCGCCACCCGCGACGGAAAACGCCAGGGGGAAATTGCTCGCACCGAAGACGACCACGGGTCCGAGCGGCCGAAGCATGGAACGAACGTCCGGCCGAGGTGGCGTGCGTGCCGTGTCGGCCGTGTCGATGCGCGCATTGACCCACGAGCCCTCCTGCGCGATCCCGGCGAATAAGCGCAATTGCCCGCTTGTTCGTGCCACTTCACCGGCGAGCCGCGGGCGGGGAAGCGCGGTTTCCGCGTTTGCCCGAACGATCAGCGCCTCTGCCGCGGCATCGATGCCGTCGGCAATGGCGTGCAGCAGTCCGGCACGGTTCGCACCCGTGCTCGCCGCCAGCCAGTCGGCCGCTGCCTGCGCTGCCGCAACGGCGTTGTCTGCATCGACAGCCGTTGCGGAGCGATACAGCGGTTCGAGTTCGCTTCCATCGACGGGGTTATACCCATGGAACCCGGGGCCGCTCCCCGGCACAGCGAGACCGGCGATCCAGGAACATCCGCGCAACGTCATCCCAGTATCCAGCATTGTCCTATGCCTCCCGCAGCGGGGTGGAAGCGACGGACGGACGATTGGCCAATGCCTTGTTCAGGACAGCCTTTGCGTCTTCCAAATCGGTCCCCGCCAGCTCCAGCCGCGGTGCGCGCACCGTTCCTGAGCCGGTGCCGGTCTGCCCCTGCACCCACTTGATGAGCTGGACGAACTTCGGCACGGTGTCCATGCGAAGCAGCGGCAGAAACCAGCCATACAGCTCATAGGCTTCCTTCCGCTTGCCTTGCAGCGCCAGGTCGAACAGCTCCACCGACTCTCGGGGAAAGGCATTCACCAGGCCCGCGACCCAACCCGTGGCACCGGCATCCACCGCCTCGACAAGCACATCGTCTACACCCACAAAAATCTTCAGCCGGTCACCCAATACTTCGCGAATATGTGCGACGCGACGAACATCCGCGCTGGACTCCTTGACTGCGGCCAGATGTTCAAACTCTTGGGCGAGTTCCCCAACCTGCTCGGGCAGAAAGTCCGTTTTATACGCGACCGGGTTATTGTACAGCATGCACGAGAGCCGGGTGGCCTGAAAGATTGCGGACACATGTGCCTTCATCTCGCGCCAGTCGGAGGCGTACACATAGGGCGGCAGTACCATGAGTCCCTGGCATCCCGCGTCCTCGGCCTCCTGCGCCATCCGAACGGCGTTGTGTGTCGAGAGCGCGGAGATTGCCGCAACCACCGGCGTTCCGGTCGCCTCCGCGACTTTCACCGCGGTCTTGAGTACGGCAATCTTTTCGTCGTGCTCCAGCGTTGCGCCTTCACCAAGCGAGCCGAGCATGACCAGTCCCTTGCTGCCGTTTTCCAGCAGCCATGCCGCGTGGCGCGCGAGAAAAGCGTGGTCGACGGCGAGGTTCTCGTCAAAGGGTGTCGTCATTGCGGGCATTACGCCAAACCAGTTCATCGGGTCTCCTGGGGTGCGGCAGTTTGTGGTTGAGGGGCGTCACTCAGCTCAGAGGCCAAGACTCCCATTGGAAGTGGAAAGAGCGGCGGCCGGATCGATTCGTTCCGTCCACCAAAAAGGGTTTCAACAATGGGTCCGCAGATACGGCCCTGGCATGGACCCATCCCGCAACGCGTCTGCAGCTTGGTATCGGTCCAGGTCGTCTCGCGTGACGCCATTGCCGCAAGATCGCCAAAACGCACATCTTCGCAGCGGCACACAATCGTATCCGGTTGAGAAAGCTGTAGCAGTTCGGGGCGCAGGCGAAACGCGCGATCCATGGCGGCGGCAAAGTTTTTTTCCTTGGCGGTACAGGTTGCCAGCCGGGTAGCGGCTTCCATCTGGCCTGCCGCGGCTAGACCGGCGATTTCGCCCTCCAGCATGGCTGCGTCCACACCGGCAATCCCCGTCGTTTCGCCCGCGCAGTACACGTCTGCAACCGAGGTGCACTGCAGGGCATCGACCATCACCGTGCCCACCTGTAAACGGCAACCCAGCAAGGACGGCAACTCCGTATTGGGCACCAAGTGAAAGCCGCACGCGAGCATGTCGCATCGCTCGATCCAGCGGCGGCGGCCATCGGTCAGTTCGACCGCGTCCACCTGCCCGGAACCATGAGCCGCCACAGGCCAGCAACCGCGGCGGTAGGCCACGCCGCGAAGCTGAAGCATCAACAACGCCGCCTGCCGGAGTTTCGCCGGACGATTCCACAAGTGAGCTGCAAACGGCAGCACCTGGCGAGCCGTTGCCTGCTCGCAGATGGCGAGTACCTTTGCCCCGTCCTGCCGCAGGTGTGCCGCAACGGCCAGCAACAGCGGCCCCGTACCCGCAACCACAACCCGCTTTCCATGCACGTCGTATCCGCCACGCACTAGCGCCTGCAGGCCACCCGCGCCGTATACGCCCGGCAACGTCCAGCCGGGGAACGGAAGAAATCGCTCGCGGGCACCCGTGGCCAACACCAGCTTGCGATAATGGAAACGCTCAACCGCCTGCGCGCCTTCCTGCCAGGTGTCCAGGCTTTGCGGATGAGCCGCAATTACTCTGCGGCCTGGCAAAAGCTTCGCCGCGGATCGCGCAAAGTCTGCCGTGAGGCGTGGCCGCTTTGTAGAAGTGCTGTCCGATGCGTCACTCAAGCCGCGACGCCAGATCTGCCCGCCGGCCGTGGCATTATCGTCGAGCACGGCCACTCGTTTTCCATGGGCCGATGCCGCGATCGCAGCCGCCATGCCTGCGGGACCTGCGCCCACGATGACGATGTCATAGGTATGTTCTGTCATGGCATGGTCCTGATCTGCATACCGGGAGCGCAGGCAATCTGACAGGTGCGGCGATGCGCCACACCATCCACCACGGCGCGGCATTCAAAGCAGATGCCCATGCCGCATAGCGCCGTTCGCGGCTCGCCGGACACGGAGATGCGGCACGGTGCGCCTGCCCGCAGCAGGGCCACGCTGACCATGGCACCCGCCGGAACGCGTACCGTGTTGTCGTTCACGCCGACTTCGATCCAGGACGTCTCAGGCATGCGCAACCTCCTGAAGCCGTGCCGGCAAATAGGGTGTTCCGTCGATGGCGGGCGTGCGGCCAAGCACATAATCCGTGGCGAGGCGTGCCGCGGAGGGCGCGTTCGTGATGCCCAGACCTTCAAAGCCCATCAGCAGGTGGACCGTGGGGTCTGCCGTGGGACCGATCAAGGGCAACTTATCCGGCGTGCTTGCCCGAAATCCCGTCCACGCGCGAATTGTCGACAGATTGTGCAGCCCCGGCATGTATTCGCACGCACGATCGATCATCCGTTTCAAGATCGCGGCATCCACCGTTGGGCCGGTGTTGCCGTACTGCCGGGATGAACCCAGCAACAACTGTCCCGTCTGCCGCGGCTGCACGTTAAATGCAACGGAGTCGGCGCTTACACTATGCGCGCTCTTCAGGTAGCCGAGTTCGACAATCTGGTGGTGCACGTAGCCGGGATACCTATCCGTGATGACAAGGTGTCCCTTGCGCGGCAGGATTGTGATGGAGGGTACCAGGCTTGTGTCCACACCACTGGCGACGATGATCGTGCCCGCGGTGAGCGTCGAGCCGTCCTGCAGCCGAACTCTGCCGCGTACGGCTTCTACCGCCCGGCAACCGCGCAGCAGCGTGGCTCCGGATCGGATCGCTTCGTCGACAAAGTAGCGCGCAGCCGCCGGAGGATAGATGATCGCGTCCCCGGTCACACGCAGGCCACCGCGCAATCCTGGGCGAAGATGCGGTTCCGCTTCCGCAACCTGGTGTGTATCCAGTACCTCGCTCGCAACGTTAGCGTCAGCGTAGGTTTTTTGCTTGGTATACACCTCTGCCATCTCTTCTTCGTCCGCCGCCACCCAGAGCGTTCCGCGCTGTTCGTATTCCACGCTGGCGGGCAGCGCCGGACGCAGTTGCTGCCAAAGCTCGCGTCCGTAACGTGACAGCGCAAGCTGCGCGGGCGAATCGTCCATCACGACGACGTGTCCCATGCCGGCGGCGCTTGCCGCACCACCCGGCACGCCTGGCTCCACCATGGCGACACGCAACTTTGCCAGCGCACACTCGCGCGCACACGCTGCTCCCACAATTCCGGCGCCAAGCACAACCACGTCGTAGGTCTGCATCAGAACGCAATCCCGCCGCGAAAAGGGTCGGCGCTGTCGAACAATAACGTCGACTCCGCCGTAATCCACGCCCGCCCGCGAATGGACGGCAGAACGCATGTACCGTTTGCTTTCACGCTGCCGACAAAGTGGGTGCCAAGAATGCCTTCCTGCCGCCACTCCTGGCCTTCTTTCAACAGACCGTCTGCATGCAGGCACGCCATCTTTGCGCTGGTACCGGTGCCACATGGCGATCGATCGAACGATGCCCCGGGGCAAAGGACGAAGTTCCGGCTGTGATTTTCAGCATTCTCCGGGTTTCCGAAAAGCTCGATGTGGTCGATCACGGCACCATCGTTGCCGGTGATGCCGGCATGACCCAGCGCATCGCGAATGGCGTGCGTGGCATGCAGCAGGGCTGCGCGGTTGCGCAGCGAGAGCTCGAAGGTGTGCTGTTTAACGAGGAAAAACCAGTTTCCTCCCCACGCAACATCTCCAACGAAACTGCCGAGCCCCGGCACGTTGACCTCGACGGCAGCCCTGTAACGGTAGCTGTCCACGTTGTCGACACGAACACTGCCGTCGGAAAGCAGTTCTGCTTCCACGACTCCCACCGGCGTCTCGATGCGTTGCTTCCCGGTATCGATCCGGCCGAGATGGGCCAAAGTGCGAAGAACTCCGATCGTGCCATGCCCACACATGCCCAGATAGCCTACGTCATTGAAAAAGATGACGCCCGCGACACATCGTGGATCGATTGGAGGGCAAAGAAGCGCACCCACGATCACGTCCGAACCCCGCGGTTCACAGCAGACACCGGAGCGAAACCAGTCGTGGCTGTCACGCAGCAACGTCACCTTCTGTTGCAGGCTGACGTTGGGCAGGTGGGGGCCTCCTGAAAGGACGACACGTGTCGGTTCGCCTTCCGTATGCGAATCGATCACGACAACTCGCTGAATGGGCATGCGTGGAGTGTACAAGATTTTGAATACAATTTGGGTGGCCATTGTTGCATGCAGCCAGGAACGGGAATCGATGCTTGAAACAGGGAATCGCCGCGACTTTCGCAATCGGCATTTCCGGCATTTTGATCCACCGTTTTTAAGCTGTGTTCCCGCAGTGTCTGCAGAATGGTGTGACGCATGCCGGAGGTCATGGCCAGGTTGGGCGTGATGCGCCAGGAAATCCTGCGTTTTATCCTCGTTGGTCCTGGCCCAACCGTCGCGTTCTGTTCGCGTTATCATTCGTTCACCTTCCGGGAGTGAACGTTTGCGAATGCGAACCAATCGACGTGAGTTCTTGATCGGTACTGCCGCCGTGAGTCTGTTGACAGCATGTGAACCAGTGGTCTCCGCCGCGGCAAACATCGGCGGGCCCGAAGCAACTACCGCTACCGTCACGCACCTTACCCGAGGCGTTGGAATGTACCCCGGAGATCCGGCAGAGTTCTTCGGTCCGACCCTGGTTGCGGCGGATGACATCCTGCGCAACCTCGCGCTCTACAAGCCGGCCTATCACTCCAGCAGCTACGACTACAACCTGACGGCACAGCTCGTCACCGACGGCATTGCTACCGGCAACATGCCGTCATGGATCGCGGTGCAGATTGCGGACCGCATGCTGCCCAAAGAAGAGCGAGAGGTGCTGGTCGATCATCATCCCGCAAACGTGGTCGATCTGTTCGGCGCTACCGTCACGGCAGAGATGCACCTGGAAGGTGGGGAGTCCGCGCCGGAGGTCAACCGCATCGAACTGTTCGTGGTCGTCGGTAATTCGCTCGACGCGTCCAGCCTGCAGTTTCACCTGTCCACTTCAGCCGACGGTCACACGTGGCAACGGGTTGCGTCTGCGAACACAGGCACGGCGCTCGATCCGGAGCCGTATCCGCCCGACCTGATGCGGGGCAGCAACGCATTCCGCCCATCCCTGAAGTTGCCATCGGCGATGCGTGCGCGTCACTACCGCATCGAAATGGACTCACCCACACCTGCGAATGCCACGGCGTCCAATATGCGCTGGCAGTTGGGGCAGGTTCTCTTTTTCCTCGGCGAAAAGCGCGTGCAGGTCGGCGGTCCCTATGACTTCACCAGCGCGTGGAAGAGCGCGGGTCTGGATGAGGAGTGGGTTTACGTCGATCTGCTGGTGCCATGCACGTTCAGCAGTGTCCGGCTGCATTGGATTGCGGCCGCAGCGAAAGGCTTGCTGCAGGTCTCCGATGATGCGCTGCACTGGCATGATCTGCAGCCCATTACCGGTTCGGCCGCTGTAGAAGAGTTGAACCTAGCAACGCCGGCACGCGGTCGTTATGTGCGCGCGTTCTTGACGCAGCCCGCAACCGAGCATGGCTACATTCTGAGCGAAATGGAGGTCATGGGCCGCGGTGGCCTTATTGCCAGGGCGCATGGGCCGGAGCGAACTCGCGCGGATGGCACCCTCGTGCTTTCCGGCGGCAACTGGCGGCTGCAGCGTGACTCGCTGGTGCAGGCCTCGGGTGCGCAGCTTGCGGCGGTTGGCTTTGCGGATGAGGCGTGGCTACCCGCCACCGTCCCTGGCACCGTGCTCACGTCCTATCTGAACGCCGGCGCTCTACCCGATCCCAACTTCGGACGGAACCAGCTCTACCTTTCAGACTCGTTCTTCTATGCCGATTTTTGGTATCGCACGGAATTCGAGACCCCTCCATCGACCGGTGAACGCAGCTTCCTTGTTCTGGACGGTGTGAACTGGAAGGCCGAAATTTTTCTGAACGGCCAGAGCCTGGGCCGATTGGAAGGCGCTTTTATGCGAGGCCGCTTCGACGTTACCGGCAAGCTGAAACCGGGCAGCCGAAATGCCGTTGCGGTGCGCGTGGAAAAGAATGCCAACCCCGGCACAGTGCACCAGAAGACTTATGAAACGCCGAGCAAAAACGGTGGCGCGCTTGGGTATGACGATCCCACCTTCCACGCGTCCGTCGGCTGGGACTGGA
>CBAAAH010000140.1:0-7367 GCA_964658865.1 uncultured Granulicella sp. | reverse complement strand
CGCGATGGAGGCCAGACCCACGGCAAGCGCACCCACGACCGGCCCGTCGAAACGGCGACGATGGATGGTGCGAACAAGCTCCCCGGCCGACACCGGAACAAGGATCAGTACGCCGAAATAGTGGCTCGTAATCGCGAACGCGATCGCGAGCGTGAGGCCGGCCAGCGGCAGCGCACGCGGGCGTTGGCCCTCTTCTTCCGCCGCGGTGTACCAGCACAGCAGCGCCAGTGCATACAGGCCGAGTAACAGCCCGTAGGGTCGTCCTTCCACCGAGTAGCGGAAGCTTGCGGTGGCCAGTGGGAACGTCATGGCGATCAGCCCGGCGCGGTATCCGGCGATTTGCCTTGCCAGCACGAACAGGCAGAGTTGCAGCAGCAGAAATCCAACCAGCGCGGGCAGGCGCAGTGCCACGGCGTTACGCCCGATGGCGGCCATGCTCAGATGGCTTAGCAGGTGATACGTCGGCGGGTCGAGAGAAATCGGCGAATGAAGCTGCACGTTGAAGACGGTTCGCAGGGAAGCCGTGGAATCGCTGTAAAACGAAAGGAACTCGTCGTTCCATAGCAGCCGCACATGCGACCAAACGATTGAAAGTGCCGCAGTGACACCCAGCACGCAGAATGCCGCCGTTGCACCGCCGCGTCTGTGTAAAACCTCGGTTGCCTGCGTTCGCGACATCACTGGGCGCGGTTCATCTCGGATGCTGGGATAACTTTGGTTTCGATGTGCGCATTGGTCATCGGTGTTGGCAGTGTCGGCGTAAAGAACTGCTCCAGCCGCGGCATGCGGATGAACAGCAGCAGCGCCATCGCCAGCGTGGTCGCGAGGAACGCCGCCATCAGCACCGGCTCGCGATACAGCTTTTCCGGGTTCTGCACGGCCGACTGCGGCTTGAACGCGATCTTCAGGTAAATCGCCATGGTGAACGCCACCAGCGGAAAGCCGAGAATCAGTTCGATACGGTAGCGGATGATGAACGCGCCCAGGAACAGCATCGCCGTCGAGGCATAAAACAAGACCGAAACCAGCAGCGATTCTGGCGTGTAGTGCTTGAACGACTCGCGATACTGGCCGGCAAGCGTGCGGTCGCCGATTTCTGAAAGCTCCGAAAACCGCTTGAGGCCCATGAAGTAGCAGCCGATCATCCAGTACGCGATCAGCAGCGAGATGGGTGGCACCAGCGGCAGACCCATGGCCGCCGTAACGGCATACCAGCCCAGCAACATGCGCAATGGGTTGTTGATCGACTCGGTCAGCACGTCCAGGTACTGCACGTCTTTGGTACGCAGCGGCTTGATGTTGTAGACGCAGCCCATGATCCACAGCACAAGCGCGGTGAGCGCAAACATTTTGCCGATCGTCAGGCCGATGGCGATGCCGATCACCATCATGGCGATCCACTGCGCGTAAGCCAACGGCACGTTGACCACGCCGCGTGCAGCCGGGCGGTTGCGCTTGATGGGGTGCAGCCGGTCGAATGGCGCGTCCAGCACTTCGTTGATGACGTAGTTACTGCACGCGACCAGCGTGATGCTGACGAACGCCAGCACCAACGTGCCGAGCAGATGCCACGACGCAAGCGCCGGGTAGGCACTGAGCGGCACGATGACGCCGGGCAAAACGAACAGGTTTTTGATGGAGTGATCGAGCCGTGCGATTTGCACATGCGCCCGCAGGCGCTCGGCAAACGAAACGTTCGGCATGGCGGTATCCGTCATCGGTCGCTCTTGTCCTCAAGGCTGCTTTCCGTGCGGGAAGCACTGGGTGCGGCGTTGCCTGTTCCGTGATGGCGAGTATAGCAAAGCCATGCACGCCTACCCGTAACAGGTGTGGCGTCTAAAAGCGTAGGCGTCCGTCGATAAAGACGCAGAGTGGCGCGCCGGGCCGGCCTCTATGCTGCCGCGCCGGCAAGCGGATCGGTCATGAGGCTGCGGCGCGCGGCGGCGAAGCCATAGATCGCAATGTACACATAGCAAAGCGCCGGGATAACGAACGCGTGCTGATAGCCGATGCCGTCCGCCAGCTTGCCATAGAGCAGCGGAATCAGCGCGCCGCCGACGATCGCCTGCACCATCAGGCTCGATCCCTTGCTGGTCAACTCGCCCAGCCCGGCCAGGCCCAGCGTAAAGATGCTGGGGAACATGATGCTGTTGAACAGGCCGACCGCCAGAATGGCGATCATGGCCGTGTGACCGGTCGTGACCATGCTGCCGACGACCAGAAGGCACGCCAGCAGGGCACACAGACCGAGCAGCTTTCCCGTCCGCACCTTTTGCAGCACGGCCGAGCCGATGAATCGCCCGACCATCGCACCCAGCCAGTAGTAGCTCACATAGGTTGCCGCTTCGGTCGCGGAGAGATTGCCGATCTCCGGCCGGCCGAAGTAGCCGATCAGAAAGCTGCCGATCGACACCTCCGCACCCACGTACAAAAAGATGCCGAGCGCGCCCAGCAGCAGCCATTTCTGCCGCCAGATGCTGCCGCCAAAACCTGCGATGGGCCGGTAGTCCACCGTGTTCTGCGCCTGTCGGCCGAGCTTGATGCTGGCCAGGATCGCCGCCAGTAGCAGCAGAATTCCGGTGATGATGAGGTATGGCGTCTGCACCGTGCCTGCCTGCTGCGCGCGGTACGCCTGCAGTTCGGGCGCGGTCAGTTGCTTCAGCTTTTCCACGGCCACGGGCGCAGCCGCACCCAGGATGAACAAGCCGCCGATCTTGGGCGCAATCGTCGTGCCCAGCGAGTTAAACGCCTGCGAAAAGTTCAGCCGGCTGCTCGCGGTGTCCGCCGGTCCGATGCTGGTGACGTACGGGTTTGCCGAGACCTGCAGAAACGTGATGCCCGCGGCCAGCACCACAAGCGCGCCCAGAAACAGCGCGTACGACGCCAGGTGCGCCGCCGGGAGAAACAGCGCCGCCCCCGCAGCGGCTACTAGCAGGCCTATCACCATCGTCTGCTTGTAGCCGCGATATTCCACCAGCTTGCCGCCCGGGATCGCGAACAGGAAATACGATCCGAAAAAGGCGAACTGGATCAGCGCGGCCTGCGCATTGGTCAGCGCAAAGATCGACTTCAGGTGCGGAATCAGGATGTCGTTGAGACTGGTGAGAAAGCCCCACATAAAGAACAGTGCGGTCGCCACGGTCATGGCGCGATAGTCGGTGGTGGCGCGGCCGCCCGCGCTGTAGGTGCTGTTGTTCATCATGGCCATGGTTGGTCTGTCCTGGTTGTCCGCAGTGTGCGCCGGCTTCGAGAGTATCGCGTTGCATGCCCTGAAGTCATGCACCGAGGCTTGGGGTGCCTGATGACGTTTGGGCAGCGGGGCTTTCTGCGCCGGCGCACCGGCCCGGCACGATACACTTCGAGTCTGTGCCGGAACCGACTTTCAGCGTGATTGCCACCGTTCTGAACGAGCGCGATGCCATCGACGGTCTGCTCCACTCGCTGCACCAGCAGTGGCCTCCCTTGCTTGACGTGGTGATCGTCGACGGTGGATCGACCGACGGCACATGGGAACGGCTGGAGGCGGAAGCCGCCCGCTGGCCTGCGCTGCGTGCCGTGCGCGACGAAAGCTGCAGCCTGCGCGGCTCCGACGGACCCATTGCACGCGGGCGAAATGTGGCCATCGCCGCGGCCAGCGGCAGCGCAATTGCCTGCGCCGATGCCGGTTGCCGTTACGACCCGGACTGGCTGCAGCGGCTGACCGCGCCCCTGCGCGAGGGCACGGCGGAGTACGCCCTGGGCGGCTCGCGGCTGCAGTTGGAGGAAGCTTCCGTGTGGGACATCGCGGCGGCACCTTTTCTTGGCGTCAAGCTTGCCGCGGACGAACCCACCAAGTCGTGCACCGCCCGGTCCATGGCGTTTTCGCGCGAGGCATGGCAGCGGGCCGGGGGATTTCCGGAGACGCTGTTTATCGGCGAAGACGTCCTGTTCGATCAGGCCATGCGGCACCGCGCCCGCACTGCGTTCGCCGCCGGCGCAAAGGCGATCTATACGCCGCACAACACGCTGTGCGGCGCACTGGGACAGGTGGCAAGTTATGCCGTTGCCGACGGCATTGCCGGCATGCGGCCCGCGCGCCTGACGCGCCATGTCCTGCGTTGCGTTGCAGCGGCGGTAGCACTGGCACTGCTGCACTGGACGGCGTGGCCCGCGATTGCCGTGCTGCTGCTGGAAGTTTATTTCGCGTACCGGCTCGACCTGGCGGCACTGGGACGGGAACCCTTGCTGCGGTCGCGGCTGGTTGCCGCATTGGCAGCGCGGCTGGTGTTTTCGCTGGCGGTGCCGTGGGTCGTTGCGTGGAACCAGGTGGCGGGCAGCATGCGCAAGCAGTACCGCACCAATCGGCAGAACGCGGCATGAGTGCACCGTCAGCGGTCGTCTCACGGCAGCGAACGCGTCGTTGTCGGCGTAGGTCAGCCGAACTTACCGCGCGCAGAAACTGCTGTGCCGCACCCGTGATCGCCGACAAAGGCTTCGACGCCGAAGCTAGGGTGCTCGAACCGCTGCGCCGCGCCGGCAAGCTGGCCGTTATCCCGGCCCGCGCCAAACGCCTGCAACCACGCACCTACGACAAGGAACTCAACAAGGCACGACACCTGATCGAGAACTTCTTCGCCAGACTCAAGCAGCTCCGCGCCATCGCCACACGCTACGGCAAAACCAAACAGAGCTTCCTCGCAGCACTTCACTTCGCCACCATATGTATCTGGCTCGTTTGATCACAGACCCTAGCAGAAAAACTTTGCCCGGCGGGCTCCCGCGCGGCCTTTAGCTATCTGAACCATATCCATGGAGGAAACAGTCAATCGCTTCCTTTACTCTTTGCCGCATCTCCGCACTCGTCGGTGCCGGTGTGGACCGGATGTTGACTCCGAACATGAACTCCGGAACGACGAGGTCAAAGAATTGGCGTGCGCCGACATCGGTATTCATCTTGCGTAACCTTCCGTTTCCGATCTGCGCCTTCAGATATCCCGCGAGAGCCGCATGCACCCGGGCAGGACCGTGCGCATGAAACGACGAGGCAATCTCAGGAAAGCGTCCCTTTTCCATCATCAGCACCCGTTGAAGGGATAAAGAGTCCGGATCGAGGAGGCGCTTGAGGACGAGTTCGCCGAAGCTGGTCAGAGCTTTTTCAGGTGGGTCCTGAGGCAGAAGAACGGCGCTCAACTCCACTTTAATGAGATCAGCGCGGCGAAGGAGCACTCTTTGAAAGAGTTCTTCTTTGGTTGGAAAATGGCGATAGAACGTCTCTGTAGACGCATGCGCTTGCTTGGCGATTTCCCCCATGCTGGTTGCGTTGAAACCCTTTTCCATGAAGAACTTGGTTGCTGCGTCAAGGAGCCGGTCCAGTAAAAGTTCCGTACGCAGCTCTCCCTTCGAGCGTCCAGGTGTTTCACTCTGCGCTGTTTTCTTAACCATTGAGTTCCGCCTTGCCAACTCCTAAACGTTCCTTCAATTTTCGAGTCTATCACTAATATAAGAAACGAACGTTTCGTTTCGGGTGTATAACTGCCCTTAGCTCCTGGGAGATAGCTCGCAATGGACGATTCGCAGCACGCGCCAAGTAAAGACACATCCGAACCGGTCCAGCGAGCCGATGCACCAGCCGAAGAGAGTGTGCATGCAAAGTCTCATCGCTGGGCGTGGGTCGGTGCCATCATCGTCGTCGCTGCCATTGCTTGGGGCATGGTTAACGGAAGCCGAAAGAACCGGTCGGATAAAGCGAGCCAAGTAGAACCTCAGCAGATGACAGCGGTCAAAACCGCCACATCTCATCTTGGCTCCATCGGGTATTACGTCGAAGCGCTCGGCACTGTTACGCCTCTCGCAACAGTTAACCTTTACAGCCAGATCAACGGTCGTGTTGTCGGCGTGCATTACGTTGAAGGTCAGATGGTGCATCGGGGAGATCCCCTAATCGACATCGATCCGCGTGCCTACGAAGCACAACTGAAGGAGGCTCAGGGCACTTTGCAGCACGACCGCGGTTTACTTGAGCAGGCCGAGATGGACCTCTCACGCTACAAGGATGCCTCGGCCCAACAGGCGATCGGCCGTCAGACGTATGAGGACCAGGAGAAACTCGTCGACCAGGACAAGGGTACCGTGCAAAATGACATTGGCCAGGTCGAGTATGCAGAGGTGCAACTGACTTATTGTCATATCGTCTCACCGATCACTGGACGTGTCGGACTCCGTCTCATCGATCCGGGCAACACGGTGTTCTCCGGCGCTTCCAATTCCATCCTCGTGATTACCCAGCTGCAACCGGTCACTGTCGTCTTCAACGTTGCTGCGGACGATCTCGATCAGGTCCGGGGCGAAATCCTGCATCGTGCTTCCCTGCCGGTAGATGCCTATGATCGATCGCGGCAGACAAAGATCGCAACCGGAAAGCTGCTTACTCTTGACAATCAGATTGATACATCTACAGGGACCGTGCGCTTCCGCGGTCAATTCGACAACAATGACTTGAGGCTCTATCCCAATCAGTTTGTCAACACGCGTCTTTTGGTAAAGACCCTGCGAAATGCAACTCTCGTTCCAACCGCGGCAGTCCAGCGCAATGGAACCAAGGCATTTGTGTACGTCGTCTCAGCCGGCACCGTTAAGGTGCGTACGATTACGGTCCTCACGACCGAAAGCGATCAAGCGGCTGTCATTGGCCTGAACCCTGGTGAAGTTGTTCCGATCACTGGATTCGACAAGCTTCAAGACGGTTCCAAGGTCACTGTCCAATCGGATCAGGGTGTCACTCCTCAATCTTCGGCTCCGCTGGCCGAACAGAGCCGGGCCGGGACCGCGCTGTGAGTCCATCCCGGATATTCATCCAGAGGCCGATTGCCACGATCCTGTTGATGGCGGCGATACTGATCGTTGGTCTCATCGCTTACACAACACTGCCCATCGCTGCGCTTCCTGAAGCGGACTACCCAACGATTCAGGTGCAGACGTTCTACCCCGGTGCAAGTCCGCAGGTCATGAGCTCCGCCGTGACCGCGCCGCTCGAACGCCAGTTCGGCCAGGTCGCCGGACTCACACAGATGACGTCCACGAGCTCTGATGGTAGCTCGGTGATCGTCCTTCAATTCTCGCTCAGCCTCAATATCGACGTCGCAGAGCAGGAGGTACAAGCTGCGATCAACGCGGCGCAGGGTTACCTTCCGACCGATCTGCCCGTGCCTCCTGTCTACAGCAAGTCAAATCCGGCGGACGCACCCGTCCTCACGTTGGCGCTTACCTCGGACATTCTTCCCCTGTCGCAGGTTGAGGATCTTGTAGACTCACGCCTCTCGCCCAAGATCTCACAGCTAAGCGGTGTCGGCCTTGTCAGCATCAGCGGAGGCCAGAAGCCGGCAGTCCGT
>CBAAAH010000139.1:1784-7374 GCA_964658865.1 uncultured Granulicella sp. | reverse complement strand
CATCCGCTGGCTCGACCGCAACCGCGCCGAGTGGTCCACCCATTACGCCAGCGCTTACCAGTCCGCCACCTAACCGCATGCCTTCGAATGAAGCGGGTGCCCCATGTCTCGCGTTTGAGGCATGGGGACCCGCTTTCCACCTGCCGCGACGCGGCTTGAGCCGCCGGGATAGCCCCTTCCTTCCAAACCGCGCGGCGTTAGCCGCCGAGATCGGCTGCCGCAATGATCTTCCACACGAACGCCCGCATCGTCCTGGCATCGTTGCTCTCACTGGCAACGTCTATGCTCTCGGCGCAATCGCCGCAGCCCGTCCGCCTCAACCAGATTCAGGTCGTGGGTAGCCACAACAGCTACCACGCGGGCCTCACGCCGGGCGTCAAGGCGCTGCTGGGCAAGATCAAGCCGCAGGCCCTGCGCGCGCTGGACTACAGCCATCCCTCGCTCACTGCGCAGCTCGACAACGGCGTGCGCCAGTTGGAACTCGACGTCTACGCCGACAGCAAAGGCGGCCGTTACGCCACGCTCGCCGCTACCGCCATGCTGCAGCAGGCCGGCCTGCCGGCGGACCCGCCGTACAACGCCGATGGCCGCATGAACCAGCCCGGCTTCAAGGTCATGCACATCGTCGGCATCGACCAACGCAGCACCTGTGCGCTGTTTACGGACTGCCTGCGCGAGGTGCGCACCTGGGTCAAGGCACACCCGCGCGGCATCCCCATCTTCCTGCTCATCGAGGCGAAGCAAGAGGCACCGCAACTGCCCGGTGCACCCACACCTGAGCCCTTCACCCCGGCCGTGTTCGACGCGCTCGACGCCGAAATCCGCAGCATCTTCTCCCCGGGTGAAATGGTCACGCCCGACGACCTGCGCGGCACCAGCGCCACGCTGCCCGCGGCCATCCAGGGCCACGGCTGGCCCACCGTCGACGGTGCCCGCGGCAAGGTCGTCTTTCTGCTCGACAACCGCATCTTCACCCCGACGTACAGCGAGGGCCACCCCGCGCTGCGCGGCCGCGTGCTGTTCACCAACTCCGCGCCCGGCACACCGGAATCCGCGTTCATCGAGCAGAACGACGGCACCGCCGCCGAAATCGACGCACTGGTCAAAGCCGGCGAACTCGTCCGCACCCGCACCGACGAAGGCACCGAACAGGCCCGCACCAACGACACCACCCGCCGCGACCTCGCCCTGCATAGCGGCGCGCAGCTCATCAGCACCGATTACCCACCCGGCGAAAAGAGCCCCTGGACCGACTTCATCGTCACCCTGCCGAATAACCTGAACGCCCGCTGCAACCCGGTCAACGCCCCCGCTGGTTGCAAAGACGCCACGCTCGACCGCTAGAACTCGTGTCACCGGCCAAGTACGTGAGTGGCGAGATGCGGCTGCGCGACACGCATGCTCTGGAACCAACACTCCTGCGGTGACGTACAGAGGGTATCGGAGGGATCGTGCGTTTAGAGGAACAGCGAGGCTCAAGCTCGCCTGTAGTTCTCCCCATCGCCTGTCTGGTAGTGCTTGCTCATTTGCTGACGGCGAGTCGATACGGGATCTTTCGCGATGAGCTGTATTACATCGCCTGCGCTCGGCACCTTGGGGCCGGATATGTCGATCATCCGCCCTTGATTGCGTGGATGACCTGGATCGTTCTGCACACCATTGGTTCCTCCCTGCTTGCGCTGAGACTGTTACCTGCGTTGGCAAGCGGGCTTCTCGTGTGGATGACCGCAAGGATCGCGCAGGAGTGGGGTGGCGGGCGCTATGCCCAGTTCCTCGCTGCCCTGTCCATCGCTCCGGTCCCGATCTATCTCATCCTCCAACACTGGCTTACGATGAACGCTTTCGAGCCCTTATGCTGGGCCGGGATCTTCTGGGTCGCGTCACGCCTCATGCTTCGCCAGGAGCCACGCTACTTGGTCCTGATCGGGGCGTTGGCGGGCATCGGCCTCGAAAACAAATACTCCATCGTCTTTCCTTTGGTAGGTCTGTTCTTCGGAATGGTGCTCACGCCTGAAAAGAAATGGCTTCGGTCACCGTATCTTGCGATTGCAGTTGGGCTCGCTGTGCTGCTGTTTCTCCCGAACCTGCTCTGGCTCGTTCATCACGGATTCCCGTTCCTTGAGTTCGAGAGGAATTCACGGCAGAGCGATGCACGCATCCTTCGCGGACCTGTGTCCTTCCTGGTGGATCAGGCATGCATCATGAATCCTGTACTGGCCCCGCTCGGGCTGCTTGGGATGGCCTGGTTTTTCACGAAGGAAGGCAAGGTCCTCCGTCCGATCGGCATTGCCGCGCTGTTCGTTATTCTGCTGCTGCTCGGACTCCAAGCGAAGAACTACTACGTTTCTCCGGTTTACCCGGTCCTCTTCGCGAGTGGAGCGGTCTTTCTGGAGCGGCTGTCTGCACACCGTGTCTGGATTCGAGCAGCTTATCCACTTTGCATTCTGGTTTCCGGATGCGCGCTTGCCCCTCTGGTCATGCCGATCCTGTCTCCTCCGCGATTTCTGGCCTACCACCATCTATGGCACGATTTCACGCCGGTAGTCTTTGAAAACCAGCCCGAGCGGCCTCTGCCGCAGTATTTCTCCGATGAGTTTGGCTGGGAAGCAATGACCCAGACGACCGCGCAGATCTTCCACCATCTTCCGCCGCAAGAGCAACCGCATACAGCGATCTTCGCCAACGACTATGGCCAGGCGGCTGCGATCGATTTCTTTGGTCCTCGCTATGGCCTTCCCGCCTCGATCAGTAAGGCAGAAACGTATTGGCTCTGGGGTCCGCGTCAGTACGACGGACAGAGCGTGATCGTTCTCGGAAGCGATGGCCGGGGGGATCGTGAGCACTTTCGCTCGGTCGAAGCTGCAGGCACGGTGAACTCTGACTATTCGCGCGAGGATGAGCGCTACACCATTTTTATGTGCAGAGGGATCTACCCTCGACTTGGAGTTTTATGGCCACACATGAAGGCTTGGTAGACGAACGCGGTGGTTGAGTCCCGAGAGAGAGGCTTTTCTCGGGACTCAGCCACGAACCCGCCGCTTTGCTGTCGACTCGGCCAGCTTCTGTAAACCCGTAGAATCGGAAGTGTTCGCTCTCTCTTCGCGCGAGCACTCTGATTCAATGCCCATTGCCACCACCGCCGACAAGCTGCCCACCCTGCGCGAGTTCTTCTCGCCGGGCGGCCCCCTGGCTAAATCCTCGCTCACCTACGAGTACCGGCCTGGCCAGTTTGAGATGGCCCAGGCCGTGGAAAAGGCGCTGCAAGAGAAGCGCCACCTGATCGTGGAGGCCGGTACCGGCACCGGCAAAACGCTCGCCTACCTGCTTCCCGCGTTGCGCATGGCGCGCGAGCAGGGGCAGCGCGTGATCGTCAGTACGGGCACAAAAAACCTGCAGGAACAACTCTTTTTTAAGGACATTCCGTTCCTGGAATCGCTGCTCGGGCCGCTCAAGGTCTGCACCATGAAGGGCCGCGGCAACTACATCTGTAAGCAGAAGCTCTACGCGCTGGAGACGACGCCGCTGCTGAGCGAGCCGAAGGAGATCAGCGAGTTCCACATTCTGCGTCACTGGGAGAAGGAGACCACCACGGGCGATCGCGCGGAGGTGGTCGGCCTGCCGGAACCGTCCGCGCTGTTTTCCAAACTCGACGCTCGCAGCGAGGCGTGCCTGGGCCAGCAGTGCCCCAACTTCGAGCCCTGTTGGATTACGACGATGCGACGCCGCGCGCTCGAAAGCGACATCGTCATCGTGAACCACCACCTGTTCTTCGCCGACCTGAACATCAAGCTGCAGGCGGCGGGCGCGCCGGATGCGGGCGTGCTGCCGGAAGCCGCGGCCGTCATCTTCGACGAGGCACACGAGCTGGAACAGGTCGCCAGCGACTACTTCGGCGTGGCCGTTTCACAACAGCGCGCGGATGAGCTCGCCCGCGATACCGAACTTCTCCTCCGTGCCAAAAAAGTGTCGAGCCGCGGCATTGAAAACGCGACCGCCATCCTGCGCGAACGCAGCCGCATGTTCTTCGGCTCGCTGCCCATGGACGGTTTCGCCCTTGGCCGGCAGGTCTTCCACGATCGTCCTGGCTTCCTGGAAGAACGCGGCGAACACTACGCCGGCTTCTCCGTCGCGCTGGACCGGCTGCAGGATGAGCTGGAGCGCCTGAAAGATGTCGAAGAAGCCGCCGGTTTGCGCCGCCGCGCCGTCGACCTGCGCACCAGCACAAAGTTTCTGATTGAGACGGAAGACATCAATACGGTCTTCTGGATCGAGCGCCGTGCGATGGGTGGCGTGAAAAATCTAGCCCGCACCGGCAGCGGCAGCCCCGCAGCGTATCAAACCTTTCTGCAGGCCACGCCCATCGACGTGTCGGAAATCCTGCAGACGCAGCTCTTCGCCGGCTTCGGCACGGTCGTTCTCACCAGCGCCACGCTTACCGTGCAGGGCGGCTTCGACCACATTTCGAAGCGCCTCGGCCTGCAAGGCGCACGCGAGCTCACCGTGCCCTCACATTTCAACTATGGCAAGCAGGCGCTCCTGTACCTGCCGCCATACCTGCCTGACCCGCGGGACGCCAGCTTCGTGCCACAGGCTGCCGAACGCATGCGCAAGGTACTGGAGCTGAGCCGTGGTCGCGCCTTTTGCCTGTTTACCAGCTATGCCCAGATGCGCGATCTGTACGAACGCATGCTCGTCGAACTACCGTTTCCACTGCTGCTGCAGGGGACCGCGCCGCGCAAGCAGTTGATGGACGAGTTTCGCACCACGCCCAACGCCGTGCTCTTTGGCACCAGCAGCTTTTGGCAGGGCGTCGATGTCCAGGGCGACCAGTTAAGCTGCGTCATTATCGACAAGCTGCCGTTTGCCGTGCCTAGCGATCCCGTGATGCAGGCGCGCATGCAGGCCATCGAACTCGCCGGCGGCAAACCCTTCCATGACCTGCAGATTCCACAGGCCGTCATCACGCTCAAGCAGGGCTTCGGCCGTCTCATCCGCTCGGCCACAGACCGCGGTGTGCTCGTGCTGCTCGACAACCGCGTGCAGCGCCAGAGCTACGGCAAAATCTTCCTCGACAGCCTGCCGCCGTATCGACTCACCCAGGACATCCTGGACGTGGAGCGCTTCTTCAACCCGGCAGACGAGCAGATTTCTAGCAAATAAAACTAGGCCGCGTGGTCGCGCAGCCACTCGCGTAAAACGCCCTCCACAACGCGCTCCCACCCTTCTCCGCGGGCTCGGAATGGTGCTACGACATCCGGAGCGAGCGCAACATTCTCACGCACCGGAGAGGGGGCCTGTTTTTCGGCTTGCGCGAGCGAGCGATATTCCCCCGGCATTTCAGAGAAGGGTAAGATTTGCTCTCCCTTGAAGAAACGCTTGTCTTCTTCGGTATCTTCATACGAATAGTGCAAGCCGGTTTCCTTCACATACCAAAATGGGGGAGACCATCCGGATGGATGCGTACAAGCGACTGAAAGCTGAATTGTTCCGAGGCAGGCAGCTCAAGAAAAGGAACGAACCGCCCAAGATCTTCTGCCGTCAATTCCCTGACTTCCCCATCGTCATCCGTCAGATCGTAGCGGTAGTCCAT
>CBAAAH010000139.1:0-1684 GCA_964658865.1 uncultured Granulicella sp. | reverse complement strand
CCGTCAATTCCCTGACTTCCCCATCGTCATCCGTCAGATCGTAGCGGTAGTCCATGGAAGGCCACCTCCAGTTCATTCGCTTTGCGAAAGCTGATCGCCCTTATTTTAGACCCACGTGCCGTGGTGCAGAGGACGTGCAATCGATGGTCGAGATAGCCGTAAGCGACGCTGCGTCGTTCCCCATTTCGCTCCGTGGCAGTAACGGTTGCATTCTCCAGATCGAACTCTGCCGCACGTTCAAACGAAAGCCCGCGTTCCAGGATGTTGCGCGCGTTTTTCGCCTCGTCGTATTCGATCTCATGCTTCACCCCAGCAGTGTAGAACTTTTGCAGCGAAGCAGCGGTATGCTGAATGCAACATGCTAAGCCGTAATCTCTACATTTTGGCCGCGACGCTGGGCTTTTTTGCCTTCGTGTCCTACATGGTGGGCTTCAGCGGCATCGCGCATGAGCCGGGTTCGCCGGCAGACAGCAGCCTGTGGCAAATGATCGGCATCGTTCTGCTGGTGCTGGGGATGTGTGTGGCGCTGTTCGGTATCTTTCAAACCATGTACGAGCAGGCGGAACGGCGCACCCAGAGGCAGCAGGAGCAGGAACGCCGGAATCGCAACTCCCGCGGATAGGCTGGCGTTCGCGCAACCGCCGCCGGTTCGATAAACTGAGACCTGCAGCAACGTGCCGCTTTTTCAAACGCGCGCAACGCCGCAGCAAAGCGAGAGAACCGACCATGTTTGAAGTTACCGTCGAAGCCGGATTCTCCTCTGGCCATTACCTGCGCGACTACCACGGCAAGTGCGAAAATCCGCACGGCCACAACTATCGCGTGCTCGTGACACTGGCCGGCAAAGAACTGGAACCGAACGGCCTCCTGCTCGATTTTAAAATCCTGAAAAACGTGCTCAAGCCAGTCGTTGAATATCTCGACCACCACATGATCAATGAGTTGGAGCCGTTTACCACGGTGAATCCGTCGGCGGAAAACCTGGCGAAATACTTCTTCGACCAGACGGAGCAGCACCTCGCAACCGTGACCAACGGCCGCGTCCGCGTCAAGCGCAGCACCATCTTTGAAACGGATACCTCACAGGCCACTTACTCCGCCGATTAGTTGGGAGTTGGGAGAAAGAAGTTGGGAGAAAAAAGAGAAGGTAGAAGAAGTTGAGCGGTAAGTTTTCTGAATCATCCCAACATGTCTTCTTCAAGAAATGACTTCCGCGTTCTCACCAATCCCTTTGCGCCTTCTTCGACTCCAGCTTCGTACTTCTTTAAACCTTTCACTGCCAACTCCTCTCTAACTTATAACTTTCAACTTCTATGCGCCTCATCGAACTCTACAAATCCGTGCAGGGCGAAAGCACGTTTACCGGCGTGCCGTGCATCTTCGTGCGCTTTGCCGGCTGCAATCTGCGCTGCGCCTGGTGCGATTCGACCTACACCTTTCACGGCGGCCAGCCATTTACCGAAGATGAGGTTGTCGAGCAAATCGAGGCGCTGCACTGCCCGCTGATTGAGTTCACCGGCGGCGAACCCATGCTGCACGCGCGTGAACTTCTGCCGCTGATGGACCGTCTGCTGCGAGACGGCCGTTACACCCTCATGATGGAAACCAGCGGCGAGCGTCCCTTGGGTGACGTACCCACCGCCGTGCACAAGGTCGTCGACGTGAAATGCCCCGGCGCGGGTGA
>CBAAAH010000138.1:0-7396 GCA_964658865.1 uncultured Granulicella sp. | reverse complement strand
CGAGCGAAAAAGCGGAATTCGGTGAAGCGCAGTACGACGCGTGGCAGACGACACAGCGCGCGCACGCGATCAGCAACGGCGTATGGGTGTGCGCGGTCAATCGCGTGGGTCACGAGGAAGGTGACGTGATCGTCGACGGCGAACTTTTGAAGGGGCCGGAAGGCGCGGGCCTGGAGTTCTGGGGCGGTTCGTTCATCGCCGATCCGTTCGGCCGCATCGTGGCGAAGGCGTCCCACGATAAGGAAGAAATTCTGTATGCCGAGCTGGATTCGAAACTCGTCGAAGTGACGCGGCAGCACTGGCCATTCCTGCGCGATCGCCGCGTCGATGCGTATGGAGGAATCGACAAGAGGTTCCTGATCGGATGACGACCATGAATGCAGAGACGCCGCGCAGCCTGGGCTACCGCATGCCTGCCGAGTGGGAGCCGCACAGCTCCACGTGGATCGCGTGGCCGCACAACGCGGAGGATTGGCCGGGCAAATTCCAACCCATTCCGTGGGTGTACTCCGAGATCGTCCGCCACCTGTCGCAGATAGAAGACGTTAACATTCTGGTGAACGACGCGGCCGCAGAGAAGCGCGCGCGCGGCATGCTCCTGCGTGCCCACGCAAATCTTGCACGGCTGCACTTCCACCACTGGCGTACGGACCGCATCTGGCTGCGCGACAGTGGACCGATTTTCATCAAAAACGGTGAAGGCGAAATCGCTCTCACCGATTGGAAATTCAATGCCTGGGCCAAGTATTCCAACTCGCTGAATGACGACCTGATTCCGCAACATGTCGCCAAGCTGCAAGGGCTGCGCGCGTTTCAGCCGACAGTTGACGTGGACGGCGAGCCGCATCGGCTGGTGCTGGAAGGTGGCTCCATCGACGTGAACGGTGCGGGTGCGATGCTGACGACGGAGGAGTGCCTGCTTTCCGAGGTGCAGCAGCGCAATCCCGGAGTGGCGAAGGATGTGCTGGAAGGTGCGTTCCGCGACAACCTCGGCGTCGACCAGGTGCTTTGGCTGAATCGCGGATGCGCCGGTGACGACACACATGGGCATGTGGATGATATCGCGCGCTTCGTTTCCGCAAATACGATTCTGCTGGCGACGGAGCAGAACACCGCGGATGAAAACCACCTGCCGTTGGCGGAAAACCTGGATCGGTTGCGGTCTGCACGACAGCCGAATGGCGAGCCGTGGCGCGTGCTCGAGCTGCCGATGCCGTCACCGGTCGTCTTCGAAAGCCAACGCCTGCCCGCGAGCTACGCAAACTTTTATATCGCCAACAACCTGGTGCTCGTACCTACGTTCAACGATGCCAACGACCGCGTTGCGCTCAACCGGATCGCCGATCAGTTTCCCACGCGCAAAACTGTCGGCATCCACTGCGGCGACTTCATCTGGGGCCTGGGTGCGCTGCACTGCATGACGCAGCAGGAACCCGCGTAACCCATGAACGATGTTGCAGCCATGCAAGAGGCGGTTGCAGAGGCAGAAAACGCCCGCGCCGCGGCGGAGGTGCCGGTGGGTGCCATCGTGGTCTGCAATGGCGTTATTCTTGGCCGTGGGCAGAATCGTGTGATCCGGGACTGCGATCCGACGGCGCATGCAGAGGTCGTCGCGCTGCGTGCGGCGGGTGCCGCGCTTGGCAACTATCGGCTTACAGGATGCAGCCTTTACGTCACGCTGGAACCATGCGCCATGTGTGCCGGAGCCATCCTGCATGCGCGCATCGTCCGGCTGGTGTACGCCGCGAATGACCCCAAAGCAGGAGCATGCGGCAGCGTTCTTTCCGTGATGAACCACGCCGCGCTGAATCACCGGGTCGAGGTCGTTGCGGGAATCATGGCAGAAGAATGTGGCGGCATGCTGCAGCGGTTTTTTCGAGAACGCCGCATAGCGCTTCGTTCGCCTGCAAGCGAAACGCCGTGAAAGTATGTCACTCACGCAAACACCTGCGCGCGGACGTGCATCCGAATGCGCATGAGTGACGGCAAACTTTCGGGCAAGGTAGCGATCGTTACGGGTGCCTCTTCCGGCATCGGTCAGGGCATCGCGTTAAGGTATGCGCAAGAAGGCGCGGATGTCGTCATCGACTACTTCGGCAACGATGCCGGTGCATTGGAAGTGCAGCAACAGATTCAGGCACTGGGGCGAAAAGCCATTATCTTCGCGGCGGATGTGAGCAAACTGGACCAGGTCGTGGCGCTGGTCGATGCCGCGTGGACGCAACTGGGCAAGGCGGACATCCTGGTGAACAACGCCGGTATCGAAAAAGCCGCGAACTTTCAGGACGTGACCGAAGCAGATTACGATCTTGTGCTCGACATCAATCTAAAAGGGGCCTTCTTCACGACGCAGGCGTTTGTGCGCCGCCTGCTCGCGGCAAAGATGCCGGGCCGCGTCATCAACATGAGTTCGGTGCACGAGGATATGGTGTTTCCGCACTTCTCCACGTATTGCGCCGCAAAGGGTGGCTTACGCATGCTGATGCGCGATCTTGCGGTGGAATTGGGACCGCAGGGCATAACGATCAACAACATCGCTCCTGGCGCGATCAACACGCCCATCAACGCGAAGATGATGGCGGACGGACCGCAATTGCAGGGTCTGCTCGCGAATATTCCGCTGGGTCGAATCGGCACCATCGGCGATGTGGCAAACCTTGCCGTGTTTCTCGCCAGCGATGATGCAAGTTACGTGACTGGATCGACCTACGTGGTGGACGGTGGCCTGATGCGCAACTACCACGAGCAATAATCAAGAATCAGACGATAGACTGGAACGTATGAGCCTGACTGTATATACCGCAAACTGGTGCAGGGATTGCCGCGAGGCAAAGCGTTTTTTGGACAAGCACAAGATCGAATACCGCGAGGTCGACATCGAGAATACTCCGGGTGCCGCAGACGAGGTGCTGGAAAACGTCGGCAAGCGAGCGATTCCGCAATTTGTGCTGGACGGCAAGTGGATTCAGCCTTACCGTCCGGGACAGGGATTTCTGCATGAAGAGATGGCGGTATTGTTCGGCGTCACCAACTAAGCCCGATTCAAAAATTACGAAAGCGGACCAATGCCGATAGTCCGCTCCTTATAAGTGTGTCACTCCGCCGCGCGAAGAGGTTTACTGAATGGCCAGCGCACCTGCAACACGCGGGCGCGCTTGCCCTCCCGTTCCACGGTGTGAACGCGCGCCTGTAGCAGGTCAGAGACGTTCAGGATTCCCGCAAACTTTCCAGTGTGATCGACCACTGGATAGGCAGTCAAACCCGTGGTGCCCATCTGCTCTGCTGCTGCGCGGAGCGTTTGCGTGCTGGAGAGCGCGACGGGTTTCGGGATGCCATATTCGCGTAACGGCAAAGCCATTTGTTCGGCGTTGCGAACGGGATCGAGACCTTCGGCGGCGCCAATCATCTGCGTCCGCGTGAGCAGGCCGACTAGGGCACCGTCGCTGCTGACGACGGGGAAAATGCGCTGCCAATGTCCCCAGGCCTGTGCCCCACGATCGTTCATGGATTTAAGCCACGTAACGGCATCGGCGCGCGTGGCATGCTGCGGCAGCGCATAGACCGACGTGTGCATTGCTTCATGGACCGTCATCATTTCCAGCGGGTCGACTCCGTATTCGCGGGATAGGTGACGGCCACCGCGCACCAGTCCCGCCGTCAGCATGGACCGCCTTTGCAGCAGCACGGAGATGGCGTAGCCGGTGGTGCACGCCAGCAGTACCGGCAGCAGCAGACCGCCGTTGTGGGTCAGTTCCACCGCCAGCATGGCAGAGGTGAGCGGCGCGCCGATGGCCGCGGCCAACAGCGCCGTCATGCCGACGACGGCCCACCCACCCGGTGGCAGTTGCGGCAACAGGTGCGAAAACGCCGCACCCAGCGCACCGCCGATCATCAATAACGGCGCAAGGATGCCGCCCGCGGTGTTCGACGAGAGCGAGATGATCCAGACGAGCACCTTGACGACGAGCACGCCCACGATCAGCCGCCAGGTGAAGTCGTCATTTACAAACTGGCCGACGACGCCGTAGCCAGTGCCCAACGCTTGCGGGAACAGTAGTCCCCCCGCACCGACGAACAGGCCGCCGATCACCGGGTACCACATCCAGTGGATGGGCAGCTTTTCATACAGCTTTTCGACGAAGTGAATTGCCTGGCTGAGACCGACCGCGACAAATGCGCAGATCAACCCGAGAAACACCGCGCCAAGCATGCTCTGGTGCCCGATCGGCGCGGTGGTATAGGACATGGGGAACATCGGTCCAGGTCCAAGCATCAGCCGCCGCAGGGCACCGGCCGTAGCACAGGCGATGGCCACCGGCACAAGCGATCGTGGCCGCCATTCGAACAGCAGCAACTCCACCGCCAGCAGCACCGCGGACATGGGACAGGCGAACGCCGCGGCCATGCCTGCCGCCGCACCGCACACCATCAACACCGTGCGCTCGGCTTCCGTCACCGGCAGAAACTGGGCAATCAGCGATCCTGTCGCACCCCCCGTGGCGATGACTGGACCTTCTGCGCCGAACGGACCGCCGGAGCCGATGGAGATCGCCGTCGCAATCGGCTTCAAAAACGCGACGCGCGGCTTGACCTTGGCACCGCCGAAGACGACGGCTTCCACCGCCTCGGGCATGCCGTGGCCGCGCACAGCAGGCGACAGGTAGCGCGCGATGACGCCGACCAGCAGGCCGCCCACCGCCGGAGCAAACAATGCAAACCAGCTACGCGGGTGGTTCATCGCTTCTGCCGGCAGAAAGCTCCAGCGATGAAAGTAAAAAAGATTGGTCGCAAGCAGTATCAGACGGTCGAGCGTCCACGCCAGCACCGCGCCAAGCCCACCCACGACGCACGCGATGGCCGAAATAAGCAGCATGCGGCTATCGGCGGAGTAGTCACCCAGCAATACGGATTTGGATTCGAGCGGCGCATCGATGCTGTCGGCGCGCGTGGCGGGGGCGCCTTCCGCAGAGCCGGATTGAGCTTCTGCCGCGGCAACCGAGCGATCCGCTTCGTTTGTCGTTCTCTCTCGCACTTCGTTCGAGCGATGTGATTCCTGTGCAATAGACGCGGTCCCGATCGGGCCGTCATCTTTCCGGCGATCCATTAAACTTAAGTCTACGCTTCGTCACAGATTGGACAGACCTTGATCGATCGCTACACACGCCCCGAGATGCGCCAGCTTTGGTCCGACGAAACGCGGTTCACCTGCTGGCTTGAAGTGGAAGCCACCGCCAGCGAGGTGCTTGCCGACGCCGGTATCGTGCCGCAGGAGGCTGCCCGCGCCATCCGCGAGCGCGGCGCATTCTCCGTCGAGCGCATCCGCGAGATTGAGCAGCAGACCCGCCACGACGTCATCGCCTTTACGACCAACGTGGCGGAGATCGTTGGACCGGAGGCGCGCTGGCTGCACTTCGGCCTGACCTCGACCGACATCGTGGATACGGCGCAGGCACTGCAGTTGAAGCAGGCGTCCACACGCATTCTGGACGGCTTGCAGTCCCTTGCGGCCGTGCTGAAACGTCGCGCGGTGGAATTCGCGCGCACGCCCACCATTGGCCGCACCCACGGCGTCCACGCAGAACCGACGACCTTCGGCCTAAAGCTGCTGCTCTGGTACAGCGAATGCCTGCGCAACATCCAGCGCTTTACGGCCGCCGCGGAAGACATGCGCGTGGGCAAGCTGAGCGGCGCCGTCGGCAGCTACGGCACCATCACACCCGCGCTGGAAGAGGAGATCTGCAAGCGGCTTGGCCTGGCAGTTGCGCCCATCAGTACCCAGGTGCTGCAGCGTGACCGGCATGCGGCGTATGTGTCCGCGCTGGCGCTGGTGGCTAGTTCCCTGGACAAGATCGCCACGGAAGTGCGCCACCTGCAACGGACAGAGGTGCGCGAAGCCGAAGAGTTTTTCCGCGCCAAGCAGAAGGGATCGAGCGCCATGCCGCATAAGCGCAATCCCATCACGGCCGAGAATATCTGCGGCCTGGCACGGGTCATGCGCGCGAACGCACAGGTGGCGCTTGAAGACGTGGCGCTGTGGCACGAGCGGGACATCTCGCACAGCTCCGCCGAGCGTGTGATCCTGCCCGACCAGACGACCCTCGCCGACTATCTGCTGGCCAAGGCGACCGACCTGGTCGACCGCCTGATGGTCTACCCCGAGCGCATGCTGCGCAACCTGAACCTGACCGGCGGCCTGGTGTTTAGCGGCCAGCTTCTACTCGACCTGGCCGAGGCCGGCATGAGCCGAGAAGACGCCTACCGCACGGTACAGACACTGGCGATGCAGGCGTGGACGGAGGACCTGGTTTTCCGCGATCTGGTACTTGCCGATCCGGAAATCACGGCGCGCCTGTCCTCCGAACGCATCGCACGCGCCTTCGACGTCGAGCGCCGGCTGGAGAACGTGCCTGCCATCTTTGAGCGAGTGCTCGGAGAGCGGTTGCCGGTGATGGCATAACGCATGATGGTGTGGACAGATGCCGGATTCCTGGCGCAACTGGATGCTGCGTTTGACGATGCGGCGCGCCGGAGCGGTCCACACCTGCTGTGCCGTGCGGGTTGCAACCAGTGCTGTACCGGAATCTTCGCCATTTCCCTGCTGGACGCCGACCGCCTGCAGCAGGGCTTCGACACGCTGACCATCACTGATCCCGATCGGGCTGGGCGTGTACGCGAACGTGTCCTTACGTATCGCGCTCGATTTGCGGAAGGCTACCCTGGCGATCTGCGAACCGGTCTGCTGAACGAAGATGACGGCTCGCAGGAACAGTTTGAAGACTTTGCGAACGACGAGGTCTGCCCAGTACTGGATCCGCAGACTGGCACATGCGACCTATACGCCGCGCGTCCCGTCACGTGCCGCGTGTTCGGTCCGCCGGTGCGTCATGAAAACGGCCTGGGCGTGTGCGAACTTTGCTATCAACAAGCAAGCGAGCAGGAGATTGCTGCAGCCGAGATGATCCTGCCACCACCCGAAGTTGAGGCAGCATTAACTCAACCGCTTGGTGCCGGGACGACGACAATTCCCTTTTGCTTCGATGTCGATCGCCAGCTTGACGGGTCTATCCTGAAAGCGTGAGTACGCCAATCACCTTCGATGGATTTCTTGGCAACGGCCCGCATGTCCGGCAGTTGCGCCGCGCCATTGCGTCTGGCCGTCTGCCGCACTCGCTGATCCTTGCGGGACCGCGCGGCGCGGGCAAGTACACGCTCTCGCTGCTGCTGACGATGGCGCTGCTGTGCGAACGGCAACCCCGGGTTGCATCGCCCGAGGGCGACCTTGCCGACTTTTGCGGCGTGTGTGCCAACTGCACGCGAATTGCGGCGTCGTTTGCGCTGGACGAGCGCATCGCCGAAGCCGTTGCCGCCCGCGAGGACATGCGCGACACGGACAAGA
>CBAAAH010000137.1:0-7407 GCA_964658865.1 uncultured Granulicella sp. | reverse complement strand
CGCGATCACATTCCCGCCCAACAGCAGGAACGGCGGTCCATACGGCTTGTCGCGCACCAGGAGGTTCAATTGGGCGTCGTCCGGCTTGGCCGCGTACCCCGGCGGCACGATGCTCGACTGGTACATCGGCGCGTCCGACCCCGGTGCAACGGTTTCATAGCTGTTTTTGCCGTTGCCCTCACCGGCATCGCGCCTGCCCACCGGCAGGGTATTGTTCACCGGTGTGTTGCTGATTGCCTCGCCGTGCGCGCCCGCATCGGCGTTCGCGGGCCCCGCGGCCCTGTCGTCGCCGGGGCCGCGCTTTTCTTGCGGGTGCAGCAGTTCGCGCGCATGCGGGTTGGTGTTGTTCTGGTTTGCGAGACCCGTCACCTTCGTGTCCAGCGGCTCGCCCGGCTTCGACAGGAAATAGTTCACGTCGTACCGACCGTCGGAGCGGATCTCGTTTTCCGCCTGGTCGACCTGCTGCGGACGCAGCGACTTCCCGGCCAGCGGTGCGACGGCTTTGCCGATGCCGTAGGCAGCCTTCGGCGTTGGCGCGGCAATCTGCACGTTCGCAATATTGCCCACCTGGCCCCGGGAACGTGCCTTGCGCTCAGCCAGGTACGTCTCCCACGCCGCATCGTCCAGCCGGTACGGCAGCAGCTTTGAGCGCATTGCCTCGGCTGCGGTATATCCCGCATCGGCTAGTTTCCCGGCGCTGGCATAGTCCGCAGCCCCCACTCCCGAGGGTGCCACAGGTTCGATCAGCACATCGGCCAGGCCGCGCGAACGCACCTCATTCGACCACGAAGCGACGGAAAAACTGCGACCCAGAATGCCCAGCAGAGAGTTCGTATCGCCCTTGTCCGGCGGCGTGAGCGGCAGGGAAACCGCCAGCACCACGTCAGCGTGCAGCGCGTTTTTCACCAGGTCGGTCGGCAGGTTTTCCGTGAGCGCACCATCCACGTAAATGTGGCCGCCATCGGACAGCGGAGGAAAGACGCCAGGAATGGAGATGGACGCGCGCACCGCCTCGGCCAGGGGCCCCTTGTTAAACACTGCCTCGCGGCCGACCAGGATGTCCGTCGCCACGCAGCGGAACGGCACCGGCAGTTCGTCGAAGCTGTAGCCCGCGCCATACGGCAGAAATTGCGCACCCAAAAATTGGTTCAGGCCGTAATCCAGCAGCACGCCGTTGCGAAAACTGATGCCGTGCTTCAGCCCGAGGTTAAAGCCGCCGGGCAGGAAGCGTGCGTCCTCGCGGCGGCGGTAGTTCAACTGCCCAAAGTCCTGGTCCAAGCGAAAGACCGTCGCGAATACCTTGTCGCTGGTCAGCGCGGCCATCTGCTGTGGCGTGTGGCCGGTGGCGTACAGCGAACCCACCAGCGAACCCATGCTGGTGCCGGCGATGGCATCCACCGGGATGTGATTGTCCTCAAGCCAGCGCAGCACGCCGATTTCACTGAGCGCAAGCGCGCCGCCGCCGCCCAACGCCAGGCCGATACGGCGGCGATGCAGCGGTGCGGGCAGGCTGGCCGGCGCGGCCGTTACGGCGGCGGGTGCCTGCGACAGGCTGGGCGCAGTGGAGACGGCATCATTGTCCGGCGTGCGGGTCTGCCCATTGCCGCTGCCTGCCTTATCGCCTACTGCCTTGTCGTCTACCTTTGCCGGCGGCGTCAACGCCTGTGACGGAGCGGTTGCATGGCTCGCGGCGCCCAGCGTGGGCGTCTGCGCAAGTGTGGTTGCGGGCATTGCGGCCAGAAGCAACACTGCCACATAGAGGTGCACCGACGATGAAGCAATCTTCGAGTTCAGCAGGGGCCATCCATCCTGAGTTTTGGCGTTCGCACGTTGACCTACAACGAGAAGCATAGCGTGCGGCCATCAGTCTCCACGACAGAGTTGGCGTACAAGCTACACAATACCCAGAGAAAGACCCGGAGAAAGTTCACCTTAGCGCGCAACCTGGGCAATCAGACAGTGTCTACTGAAGCTGCTTCCCTTTCATCGACACACGTCTCACCGCAACCCGGAGATCGGGCGTGCACTCACGATTCATCGGCTGCGACGAGGTTTCCTTGACATTGGCTTTCCCACGGCATCGGCGCTCCCTGCCGGAACTCGCACCGATGATTTCAAGGCGAACCGTCACGGCTCTGCTTGGCGTGGCAGCGGTCATGCTGCTGCTCGCCGTCGGCGTCGCCACGGTAGTGGCAGGCCGGCTGGCGCCCGCGGTCCGGTCGCGCCTGATTGCCGTCCTGCAGGAACAGCTTCAATCGCCCGTGCGCGTTGGTGCAGTACAGACCCGCTATCGCGGCGGCTTGCGGGTGTCGATCGATGGTTTAGAGGCGCGGACGGTGCTGCGCGGCGTTCCCGGCGACCCGATGCACCCGATGCTGCGCGTGAACCACGTGGAGCTTCGCATGAGCCTGCTGCAGGCGCTACTCGGCCGGGTGTCCATCGCCGACGCCACGGCTCGGGGCATTCAGGTTGAGCTTCCGCCAACCGGCACCGGGCCGGCAACGTCGGGCCACACACCCACCACGGCAGTACACCTGGCCAGGCTCACCCTGGAAGACGCGCACGTCACCTTCGCCACCGGCGACCCCACGCGTGCGGGTCTGCGTTTCGATATTCCACACGCCGAACTCAGCGGACTTGATCGCGGCATTCCCTTTCTCTTTCAAGCCGTCGTCGACACGGGCGCACCCATCGGCAGTTTTGCCACCAGCGGCACCATGGGTCCGTGGAACCTGCCAGACCCGCGCGCCACACCGCTGGAGG
The DNA here is from genome assembly GCA_964658865.1 of uncultured Granulicella sp. GTDB lineage: Bacteria > Acidobacteriota > Terriglobia > Terriglobales > Acidobacteriaceae > Terriglobus. The sequence goes on along the minus strand of CBAAAH010000137.1, from coordinate 4,644 downwards.
GCACGTTCTCCTTTACCAGCCGTAGCATCACCAGCGTCCGCGGCCTGCTCGGCACGCCATCCATGCGGGCGCATTATCACGGCACGCTAGGGAACCTGGAAACCAGCGGCAAGACCGAAGATCCCGCCTTCGCCCTGGATGTGAGCGCCAATCCTGTTGCCCTGCGCACCACGTTCGACATGCAGATCGACGCCGTACACGGCCTGGTGCATCTCTCCGCACTGGACGCTCACTTTCTGCACACGCATGTTCAGATGAATGGAACCGTAACCAAAAATCCGCAGTTGGAAGGCTACGTACTCGACCTTGCGCTGCAGGTGCCGGACGGCCGCATTGAAGATGGGTTCACGCTTGCCGCACGCACCCGGCCGGCGTTGCTGCGCGGTGGCCTGACCATGCAGGGAGATCTGAAAATGCCTGCCGGCCCCGCTTCGATCTCCCAGAAACTGCTGCTGCGAAACGGTAGCTTTCACCTGCAGACCGCACGGTTCGGCAACGCCGCCGTGCAGCGGCAGGTCGACAGCATGAGCGAACGCGCCAAGGGGCAGCCAGAGAACGCAACCGCAGAGCTTGCCGCGCCCTCAAGCGCAACGGCCAGCGGAGCGGTGACGCTGGCAGCCGGCACGCTACACCTCTCGGGCGTTCGGCTGACCGCACCCGGAGCGCAGCTTGCGCTCGCCGGAACCTATGCCCTGGGTGGCGCGGCGTTCTCCCTTGCAGGCACCATGCATACCGACGCCAAAGCTTCACACCTGAATACCGGCCTGAAAAGCCTGCTCACCCGCCCGTTCGATGCACTGTTCGCACACGGGCAGCCCGGTGCAACGTTCCCGCTACGGATTACGGGCGAGGGCAACACTCCACGCTTCCGGATCACGCTGCCGGGTGGAGCAAAGATTACCGCCAACCACTAGGACAATCGCACGCTCGTTTCGGTCAGGGCAATCCCGTCCAACGCCACGCCGTGCAGGGTTGCTGGCCGGGCACGCCCAGATGGTCCGTGCCGACCTGCTCCAGATCGATCGCGGCGTCTTCCGCCGACAGATACACCGGCTCATTCCATAGCATGGTAAAGCCCGGGTGATCGGCAAAAAGCCGGTTGAACTCGGAGTTGACGTAGATCACGTCGAGCTCTCCCGGCCGATGCGCAAAGGTATGCGCGATATGAGCGATCACCTCACCCAGCACCTTGCCTGCGAACGGATTGAACAGGTACAGCAGGCACGGGCCATCGGGAAACGCAAACGACGTCGCATCCACGCAGCGCGACTCCAACGGGCTGATCGCCTTGCCCTGCGCGCGCCAGCGTTCAATATTCTCCGTCGCCGTGCCGTGCAGGCCGGGGTGCATCTCCACGCCGATACACTGCCGAAACGAAAACCGTGACGCCATCAGCAGGACGCGCCCCTTGCCCGAACCGAAATCAATGAAGGACAGGTCGGCCAGCGGCAGCACACCGGGTGTCGCTCGCCAACGCTCGAGCGCGCCCAGAAACAACGAGGGTGCCGTGCCGTAATAAGCGACGGAATAGACGTCGTTGCGCCCGCCGGTCTTCAGCGCGCTGCCGTGGATGAAGCCGGCCGTGTCCACGCCTTCGCGCTCGTCAAACGGGTGCGTCCCCGGACGAATCAACTGCGTTTGCGGTGCGGTAGAAAAATTTCCCGTGCGCAGGCGGTGCAACACATTGCCCCACGCATGGCGGAGACCGCGCTGGGCGGCTGTACGCCGTAAACTACGAACACTGTCAGCGATTCCCATAAATGTGCCCAGAGTCTAGCATGGCCTTTCGCGGAGGGTTACGCCGCCTGAGTTACCCCCGGCCCATTGCAATGCATCGCTGATCTGCTGCGGCAGCGTCATCGGGTCGAACGGCTTGAACAGCACCGCGGCAACGCCCAGGTCGGCAAACCGGCGTTGATCCACGCCCTGTACCTTTGCCGTCAGCAGCAACACTGGAATGTGCGAGATTTCCGGCGTTCGCTGCATCTGCCGAAAGGTCGAGGGACCATCCATGTCCGGCATCATCACATCCAGCAGAATCGCTTCGGGCTGCTCGGCGATTGCCTTGCGAATGCCTTCCGCGCCGGAAGGCGCACAGGTAACATTCCAGCCGGCAATGGCCTCCAACGTTAGCGAAGCGACTTCGCGGATATCTTCTTCGTCGTCGATGATAAGAATGTGGCGCATCGTTAGTTTGAATCGTAGGTGCTGCGAGACCCGGTGCGCATAGCACCTTCGTTGCATATCTGCGCTGACCGGGGTTTAGGCCCATTCTGGAACTGCGTTGCGGGCCGCAGGAGCCCGGCAGCCAAACGGCGAAACGCCTCCCACGACGGGAAGCGTTCGTGAAGCTCTTTCCATTGCAGGACTAAGCGGTCACCGGCTCCAGCACCTGCGCAAAACGCTTCCCGGTGCGCGCCGTCGCAGCCTGCCTGTGGAACGCATAGCCGGCAATGAGCGGGAACGCGATCGTCGCCTCCGCAAACACCATCTGCTCGTACGTCAGGTCGACCTTGCCCCACGAGCTGGCTTCCTTCAGTGTCGATCCAGAGAGCGCGCCGTCGCGTGCGTCGGCCACCGTGATCTGGATGGCGTACTTGTGCATGCTCGCCTCGACCCCCAGAATATCCGCCGCGACGACGATGTCCTGCGCGAAATTCTTGGGCACACCGCCACCGATCATCAGCAGGCCGGTGGACGGGTTCTGGATTTTGAGCTGCGTGATTTCGTAAAAGTCCTTGCCCGAATCGATGGAGCACATCGACTTGCCCTGGCGCTCGTGCTGGTGCGCAACGATGCCGAAGCCGAACGAGCAGTCAGAAAACGCCGGGCAGAAGATCGGCACATCCAGTTCATACGCCGCAAGCACGATGCTGTCGGGGTTGCCGTTGTCCGGCGTGCGGCCGTTATCCTTCAGGTACTTGCCCATCTCGCGGATGTACTCGCGCGAGGAGTACGCACCGGGCTTCATGCCGTCGATGATCTTCTTCGTCGTGTCGTCGCAGATGCGCAGCTCTTCTTCATCGATGAACGTGTCGTAGATGCGATCGATCATCAGCTCGCGCAGTTCGGCATCGCCCGCGCCGTACTTGTACTCTTCGCCGGCAATGTAGTGCTTGAAGCCGAGTGCCTCAAAAAAGTCCTGGTCGACGATGTTCGCGCCGGTCGACACGATCGCATCGACCATGTGGTTGCGGATCAGATCGACGATGATTTTCTGCAGGCCCGCGGAGATCAGCGACCCGGCCAGGCACAGAATCACGCCGCATTCGGTGTCGCGCAGCATCATGTCGTAAATGGTCGCGGCGCGGGCAAGGTCACGCGAACTGTAGGCCATGTTGGCCATGGCATCGACGAGCGGCACCACGTTGTATTGCGCGATGTCGATGTGCTGGATGGGGTTCTGGAGAAGTTCCTGTTTGGTCGCCATGTCGATGCCTAGTTTATCGCGTTTTGCGCGGGGAGGATGCGGACTTTGCGTGAAGATTCGGTCCGTTCAGCGAGCGGGCCGGCGACGGTAAACCTCCACCGGGCTTTCCGGCGCGGATCCCCGGTCGTAGTCCACCAGTTGCCGCAGAATGCCCTTCGACATACGCCGTCGTCGAACAGGTACACCGTCTCAAACGCCTGCTGCTGCCCTATGCGCACCAGCTTCGGCTCGTCTGCAACGGCGTACGACGTGCCCGCAATACGAGAGGGCTGCATGTGCGCTCATCCAACAGGGCAATGCAACGAACTACAGCGAGTTGGTCGCGATCAGATGCTTGTAAAAGTGCGAACTCATCTTCGGCGTCCGCTTCTGCGTCTGGAAGTCGACATAGGTAATGCCGAACCGCTTCTCATACCCATCAGCCCATTCATAGTTGTCCAGCAGGCTCCAACAGAAATATCCCTTCACCGGCACGCCCTCACTTACCGCGCGCTGCAGGTTGATCAGGTAGTTCTTCAGGTACATCACGCGATCCGAATCGTAAATATGCCCATCCGCGGCGACCTTGTCGTCCGACGAACAACCATTCTCCGTGATGTACATCTCCTGGATGCCCCACGTCTCGCACGCCAGCTTCGGCACCCAGTACAGCGCCTCCGGACCGATGCTGAGCCAGCCGCTGAACATGTGCGGATAGCTCGACGGGTTCGGCACATTTTCGTACCCGTCGGCGTTGTCGGCCGCGCGGACGAAGTGCGGCGTGTAGATATTGATGCCCTGAAAGTCCAGGGGCGAGCCGATGGCGCGCATCTCCTCGTCGGTAAATTTCGGCGCATCCGGTCCCAGCAGACGCAGGTAACGCTCGGTGTACTTGCCGGTGCGCATCACGTTCAGATAGCCCGCGTTTTCTTCGGCGATGGCAATCTTTGCCGCCGCCACGTGCTCGGGGGAGTGATAGATGGGCGTCACGGCTTCCAGATTTTCCGCCGATCCCACCTTCGTTCCCGGTTTGCCGTGCGCGCGAATCGCCTGCACCGCCAGCCCATGCCCAAGTACCGCAAAGTGGCGCGCCTGCGCCAGCTTGCCCTTGCTCAGACGCAGCCCCGGCGCGTGCAGGCCGTTGCCATAGCCCAGGTCGATGAACGTGGAGATCTCGTTCATCGTCATGTAATTGTGAATGACGTCGCCCAGCTTGCCCGCCACGTAACCGGCAT
>CBAAAH010000136.1:0-7421 GCA_964658865.1 uncultured Granulicella sp. | reverse complement strand
CTCAAGATCCCGATCGCTGATGCCATACCGGCAATACCAACGCTCCGCCCACAAGTTGAACTCCGACACGATCCCCTTCTCCGAACACCCTGGCCGAATTCCACACCAACGCAGCAGACATTGCAACAGAGCCTGCGGTAAGCAACCTCACCACTCACTCAGGTGGAGTGATTAAAACTGGAGCCTGGCTGAAATCTGTCCGGTTCGCGGTCCGGCGAAGTCGGCCGTGGTTGATGTCGTAATCACGCCAAACTGTGCACTGGATGCATTCAAATTTGGATCAGCCAGATTCGTGTGGTTTAGCACATTGGTGAAGGTTCCTTCCGCCCGGACCGAGACCCGATCTGTCAGGTGAAAGTCTTTGCTAAGGCCGGAGGAAAGCGCGACGGTTCCGGGACCGACAATCGATCCATTTTGCAGGTTGCCGAAGCGGCCAATCGGCGACGGTGCACCGGGCTGCCCGCTGCCGGTCGTGCAGGGGCTTCCCGGCATCCACGTTGAATTTCCCGGGCATGTAACAGCAGACTTGTTGATCCAGTTCAGCCGATTTTGGCCCTGTGGAACGAGGTTGCCGACTCGGTCGGCCTTTTGCGCCCGGTGGCCCAAATCTCCGTAGAGGCCACCGTTCAGTCCCGATCCGGTTCCGGACGGATCCCCCTGACCTGAAGGAAAATACGGAGATAGGAATGGTCCAGTCTGCAGCAGGAAGATGTTGCTCGTCTGCCAACCGCCGATCAGAAGGTCCGCATAGCGGTTTATGCTTCCGCCAAACCGGCGTCCCCTCCCCACGGGTAACTCATACACTACTGTTGTATTCCAGCGATGGCGTCGTGTGCCGTATACCTGACCAAAATCTACGTTTGGACCGGCTGTGTAAGAGCCACGTGAACCGCCGTTTTCACTCGCAAAACTACCGTTGTCGCCGGGTCCTTGATTGTCCGAAACATTCTTCGCCAGCGTATAAGTCGAATCGAAGGTCAAGCCGTTCGACTGATGATGAGAAACATTGATCTGCATCGACTGGTAGTTCGCGTCGGCACCGGTGGAACGCGTGTTGATACGACCCCAGTTAGGAAATGGGCGCGACGAAAGCGGCTGGTTGTACGCCGATACTGTACTGGAGTATGGCAAGCCATTCAGGTTTGGAGCCCATACAAGATGATGCGTCGTCATGCCGATGTAAGAGATGCGCGCACCGAAGCGATGACCGAGATCCCGGTCGACTGAAAGTGACGTCTGTTCCGAATATGGATCGCGCCAGTTCACATCGTTTGCCGTACCAAAATATGCCTGCCCATAGCTTGGTGCTGCAGATGCGCTACCGGAACCGACGAATATCTGAGGCCACGTATACGCTGGACCTATCGCCGTTTGCTGGTTGGTGTACTGCACAGTGTTGGCCTGCAGTGTACCTGTGAGCGAGTAGAAGTTAGATCCCAGAAGGGTAATGTTGTAGATACCAAAGCCGCCCCGCAGCACTGTTTTTTCGCCGCCTCCTAGACGATAGGCAAATCCGAAGCGCGGTAGCATGCGCGTCTTCACCGCCGTGCGCAAACCACTGGGAAGACCGGCTTGGCTGTTGTCGAGCGTGGGCGTGCAAGGCGCACCGTTTTGTGCGGCCACCCCACTGCTTTGACCGATGCCACAGGAGTTGAAGCTGGTAATAAATGGCTGCGACAATAGAGAGCTTTTGCCGGTCGGGTACACTACGCGGCCCGACTTTGCCACAGAAGGATCGAAGTTGCCGATGTTGCCTGAAGGATCGTGGTATGCCGGATGAAACTCATAGCGCGAGCCAAAAGTCAGCGTCAGATTATGACTGGCCTTCCACTGATCTTGCGCATAAAAATGGTAGTGTAGCGTCTTACCGTCGTTGTCGGACTGCACCACGTCGTAGAAAGTTTGATTGGGTGCGCCGATAAGGAAGTCCGCGAACTCCTGCCCGGTAAACATGGCGCTGGTGTAGTCAAAAGTTCCGTAGTTATCTGCACCATTAAAGCCCAGAGGAGTGACGGCCTCAATCTGCCGAATATCCGCACCGAATTTTAGGTTGTGCTCTCCCACAACCCAGCTCAGGCTATCGGTGTATACAAACGTACGCGATTTTGTAATGGACGAGAGCCGGTCTGCATTCAGCGACTGTAAGAAATTGAAGTCGAGTTCAGGCACCCCGTTGTAGTAAAGATTCTGCAAGCCCTGAAGGCCGGAGCCCTGCGCAAAACTCTGACCCGCAAATGAGTTTGTGGCCCCGCCGGAGTTCAGTGTGGCGCCAAAGCGGACCTCGTTAACGAGGTTTGATTTGATGTTGTAGTTAAATGCTGCAACCAGCACTCTATTCTGATTCAGATCCTGGCTGGCTGGAACAAGCAGCGTCGTAGGACTGGACTGACTACTGTTCTTCCATGTAAATCGCGCAAATACCAATGCCTTGCGGCCAAGGTACTGGTCGCCTCGTACATCGAACTGATTTGAGAAAAGGGACGTGTCGTTGTTTGTCGTGTAGTTGATCGCACCGGGCGCGTACGTCGCGACGCTGCCCACATTTGGATCCGGAAACAACCCAAGAAATTTCGAAGCGACAGCGTTTATGGGAACCGTATAGTTCGCATACGTTCCGCCAGTAAAAGGATTGGTAAGCGGCTTCACGCCGACGACACCACTGAAGTTTCCCTGCTTCATGGCAACGGTGGGTACGCTGTACTGGTACACCGATGTACGTGGGCTACGATATCCCTCGTAGGTGCCGAAGAAAAAGGTTCGGTCGTGGCCGTTGTACATATGCGGGATCACTACGGGACCGCCGACACTCGCACCGAAGTCGTTGGTGACGAGCTTTGGCTTGCTGAGCGCGCCATATGGCCTGGCTTGCAATCCCGAATCCTGGTGATAATAAAAGACGGTTCCATGCAGGTCGTTGGTGCCGCTTTTTGTGATGGTCGTTACCTCGCCGGGCTGTCCAAACTCTGCGCTATTCAGCACACCATCGACACGGATTTCAGCAATGGAATCCCCAGACGGAAAAGCATCTGCAAGCGGTGTATTGCTCGTAGAGCTTTGAGTCGTGACGCCGTCAACAGAGACCTCCGTTTGAAACGGCAGACCGCCCTGGACAGAAAAGTTGCCGCTATTGTCTGCCTGAACTCCTGGAAGCACCTGGATGATGCTAAGAGGGCTTGTGCCGCTTTGACTGGCACGATAGTTTGCCGGCAGATCCCTTACTTCAATCGCCGGCAACGAGGCATCGATCGATGCGGTATCGGTCGCGATAACACCGGAGTCGGTAGCGGATATCGTTACTTCCTGCCCGACGCTTCCCACGCTTAACTCAACGTCCGCACGCAGCTGTTGACGGGCCGTCAACGCGACCCCATTCAACGTCTTCGTTTCAAACCCCGTCCGACTTACCTGCACAGTATAACGGTCCGGCGTCAAATTAAGAAGCTGATATTCACCACCACTGCCCGTCTGCACCGTTCGCATTACTGACGTATCGACGTCCGTCACTGTTACTGTAGCGCCCGGAACTGTTGCACCACTGCTGTCGCGCACCGTACCGAAAATTGACCCTTGAATGGACTGGCTATGAGCACTGCTGACGGCGACGAGAGCAAGCGCGGCAACTGCGGAATATCGTATTTTTGCGGACATGGATTCTTCCTGGAAGTGCGGTGGGCAGGTTGAACATTAAGGTGAAGGATGAAACTTACTTCACCAGTTCCACATGAATAGAGCGTTGTCGCCACGTTTCAGATCTGCAAATGATTTATCAATCGGAAACTTCATCGGTCTGTAATCCGTGAGATATAAGCTGTACGCATGCCCGCCGTGACACGCTTGCTTGCCTTTGCTCTCTTCTCACTTTGCCCAACGATTCTGGCCGGGCAGCAGTCATCAAAGGCCAAGAATGTCATTTTGGTGATGACGGATGGCCTGCGCTGGCAGGAACTGTTTCGCGGCGCGGACGAACGTTTGTTGACGCCCAATCGCTACTACGATGGCCGCGATGTCAGCAATTTGCGCGCCCAATTTCTTGCACCTACCGCGCAGGAACGCCGCCAGAAACTCATGCCTTTTTTCTGGTCGTTTTTTACATCAAAGGGTGTGATTTTCGGAGACCAGGATGAAGGTTCTCTCGCCAGCGTGACAAATGGCTTTAACTTCTCCTATCCCGGGTACTCTGAAACCCTTACAGGTCATCCCGACCCACGCATTCACTCCAACGACAACATACCGAACACGAACACCACGGTGCTGGAGTTTTTAAACCACCGGCCCGGCTTTGAAGGCAAGGTCGCAGCCTTTGGCGCATGGGATGTAATTGGCGGCGCGGTTAACGCACGGCGTTGCGGTTGCACCGTGAACACGGGCTACGATGCTTTACTTTCTCCGCAATCACCGCAGCTCGAACTGTTGAACCGTATCAAGCAGGATGCACCGCGGATCTGGGACGACGAGGCGTTTGACTCGCCCGTTTTTGAAACGACCATGGAGTACATCCGCCTGCAGCACCCGCGCGTGCTCTTCCTCTCACTCGGCGAAACGGACGATTGGGCTCATGGAGGCAATTACGGCGAGTACCTCCAGTCGGCCCACCGCGTCGATCAATACCTGCGGCGACTATGGACTGCGTTGCAGTCCATGCCGCAATATCGTGAAAACACAGCCATTATTTTCACCACGGATCACGGTCGGGGCAATGGGCCGGACACCTGGAAGTCGCATGGTGAAAAGCTTCCAGAGTCAAAGGACATTTTTATTGCTCTGGGCGGCACGGGTATTCCTCGCAAAGGACTCCTAAAGCAAGTCTCACCGGTCACTCAAAATCAAATCGCGGCAACACTGGTGAACATCGCTGGCGAAAACTGGAACGCTGCGGAACCCAAAGCGGGCATGCCTCTAGAGTTGACGCGTTAAGCATGTACTACATTCCGATGCCAAATCCGTACCCTCTGCTGCTGATGTCGCGTTCCGGTTTGATTTCCAGTGAATGTGAGTGTTTCTGACCTTCGGGCATGGCGGAATCGAGTGCCTGCTTTGCGGTGATCTTCTCGCGGTTTTGGTTGTGGAACGTCCTATCCTGTCCATTGATGTGGATGTACCAGCCGGCCTGCGTGTGCTTGTAGCTCTGGATGGTGCCGCTTTCCTGCTGCAAGTGGAACTGCTTGGCTTCGTGATCGGGAAGCGCCTTGTTTAGCGGATTCCAACGCCGCTTGTACTGGTCCATCAGTTCACGGCCGGTCAGCTGAATCTGCTGCCGTTCCGGCTCCTGCCGCACCTCCGGCACATGCGCACTCTGGTGCGAGACTTCGCGGCTCAACACCTGCGGCAACTGCTGCCGGTCACTGGTGAAGATTTGGGCATCCTGCGCACCGCGCGAAACCGCGACGTAGGCCATGCGGTTGTTGAGCAGGTCCTTGGCTCCAAGCTCCGTGTCAATGTGGATGAAGACATGATCCGCGGTCTGGCCCTGGCTGGAGTGGCTGGTCACGGCATAGCCCTGGTCCAGGTGCGGGTACTCACGCGGGTCAAACGAAACGCTCCGGCCGCTGTCCATTTTGAGCGTCATGCGCCCGTCATCCGTGAAGCCCTGGATAGTGCCCAGCTCACGACTGGCGATCTTCAGGTCGTTCGCAGGTGCGGTGAACTGGATGCGGTCACCCACAGCAAACGCCTTCTCCTGATCGCGGTAGAGCGAGACGCCTTGCTGCCGCCGTGGATCATAGGTCAGCTCGGAACCATCCACCCGCACGATGGTGAGCTGATTGGCTGCGGCATCGACGCTTTTTCTTCAACCTCACAAAAGACATCCGCGGCGAGGCGCGCATCGTTGAACGCCCCTTCGGCATCGGGACCGCTGCGCTCGCGGAGGCCGTCGCAATCCTCGGGGAACAACTCGAACTCCAACCAGCTTGACGCCTGGGCCAGAGGAAGGTCTCAGACGACCTCGGCCATCTGTAAATTTTGCAACAGAGCCCTCTATCGTCCGTTTCCTGACGGGACCTCTAGAAGAACACTTTAGCCGCCGCCTGCAGCACGCGTGCCGGAGCCGCGCTGACGACGTTGCCGAACGTGGAGCTGCCGATATTGCCATCCACGGACTGTGGACCGGCGAACTGCGCGTGGTTGAAAAGGTTGAACGCCTCAATGCGGAACAACATACTGGTGGACTCGGTAAAGGGCAGCGACTTCGCAACGGCCATGTCGTAGTTGTCGGTGCCCGGACCGTAGAAGAAGCGGCGTTTCGCGGTGCCCGGCGTGCCCAGCGCGTTGATGCTGAAGTCGGTCGTGTCGAAGTACTTTTTGCCGTTCAGGCGCGGGTCGCGGCTCAGGTGCAGCGGTCCGCCGCTGTAGTCCGGCTCGTCGATGCTGCTGTTGTTCACACCGTTAGGGTTGGTACCCAGAAGCGAGTTATCGCCGTTGTTGATCATGGTGATGGGAAAGCCCGTGGCAAAGCGCGAGATGCCGGAAACGACCCATCCACTGGTCAGCCGGCCGGGCCGCAGCAGCAGGTCGAACGGCAGTTTGTACTCGTAGCTGATGACGACATCGTGCTTCAGGTCGAACGAAGAAAGCGCGTAGCTCAGCCGGGGGTCGATGGGGTTGACCTCTTCGCCGATGTTCGACGACTGGTCCATGGACTTGCTGTAGGTATACGCCGCGGAGACCTGCAACCGGCCGGAAGTGTGCCGAGCGCTGAGCTGCAGCGAGTTGTAATTTGCCGAGCCGATGTTTGACTGCAAGGCGTTGCTGCCGAAATTGGGACCAAGCTGTTGCCGCGTGCCGTTCACCGGACCACCGCTCAGCGGGTAGTACACGGAGCTTTCGCCGCCGGGCTGGCAGGGCGACGTGCCGAACTGCACGTTGTTCGCGTTCAGGCTCAGGCACAGCGCGGGGTTGCCGTAGTTCTCCGCGATGAGCACGCGCTGGTGGTGCGTGGCGGAGCCGACATACGTCGCGTCGAGCACCGTGTTTTTGCCGGCCTGGCGCTCCAGAGAAAGCGACCACACCTCGCTGTACGGCGTACGGTTGTGCACGTCGTAGCCAGGCACACCGCTGATGGGCTCGTAGCCGATCCAGTCCACGTTCGGGTCCGGGTTGCTGCGGGAAGTGTTGAGCGGCGCAAATGTGTACGGGAACGGCTGGCCGTTGTTTCCACCATCGCGTGCGTTGATAAAGGGCGTTGCGAACAGCGGTGGCGCCGGGCTGGTGTAGGTGGTGCCGTACGGCGGATTGGCTGCGAGCACGCCGATGGATGTGGCGTCGATAGTCGTGTAGAACATGCCGTAGCTGGCGCGGATGCTGCTTGTGCCTGCGGGTCCGAACAGCCTGCCGAAGACGTTGCCGGAGTCGGCCGCCGGGGAGTACGAGACGCCGATGCGCGGCGAGACATCATGCTCGCCGATGTGCGCGCACCAGGCCGC
>CBAAAH010000135.1:0-7490 GCA_964658865.1 uncultured Granulicella sp. | reverse complement strand
GAAAGCCCATGTCGAGCATGCGATCCACTTCGTCCAGGACGAGCATTTCCACGTGGGCGAGCGAAACCTCGCGGCGCTTCAGGTAGTCCTCAAGCCGGCCGGGCGTGGCAACGACGAGACGCGGTCCACGGCGCAACGCTTCCAGTTGCGCGTGCTCCGAAAGGCCACCGCAGACGAGCACGGAGTCGTGCTTCGCCTGGGGCTGAATCTTGCTGTACGCCTCCAGCACCTGCATCGCAAGCTCACGCGTGGGCAGCAGGATGAGGGCGCGGATGGGCGAGTTAGAGCGGCGCGACGTGGTGCGACCCTGCGCGCGCGGCTCCTGCTTCGGCTGTTCGGCGAGCGGGTGCGCGTCCATGCGCTCAATCATGGGGATCAGGAACGACAGTGTCTTGCCGGTGCCGGTGGCAGCGGTGGCAAGCACGTCATGTCCCTGCAGCGCGGGCGGAATCGCCTTCGCCTGGACGGGTGTGGGCGTAACGAATTTCGCACCGTGCAAACGGTCTTTCAGCTTGTCAGAGAGGTCGAAATCGTCGAAGGTCAGGTCGTCGATCGCGGGAGCGGCGGCGGCAACCTTGAGAGCTTCGGTGATCTTCGTTTCCGAGGCATACTTCGGAGCGGCAGGCTGCTTGGGTTCGGGGTGCCTGGCTCCGCTGTGCTTCGGTTCGTGTGCCGGCTTTGCAGTGTGCTTCTTGGTTTCCGTTGCGGTGGCTTCTTCGTTCAGAACTGCGGAATTGCTGGAGGTCAAGAGAATCTTTCTTCGTGTCTGGGGCGGCGCGCTCGTATGCGGCCTGCCTGCCAAGGTCTACGGGAAATTGCAGTGATGCTGGAATGCTCCCTTGGCATTGGAGCGCGGCATCTGGATTCGTTCGGTATCAGCTCACCCACGGTCTTGATGGGTACGCTGCTGCACGGCGAGGTCTCACATTCAAGACCGGTCAAGCCAGAGCAACCTGCGCTTCCTCTCACTCGTTCGAGGATGGCATGCAGCGAAGGGTGATACTGCGGTGCGGTCTCTGGCCAACCCCAATCCATACCGGGTCGTTCCCGCAACGAAGAGTGCCACTGTGTGAGCCGCCACTGAAAGAAGTGTAGCAGAAGTGTCAAGCCCCGTAGTCAGCCGACTGAGGGCAAGACATTCCCATCGCTTCCATTTGACCGTTTCCCTTTGACCATAGCGGAGCAGTTTGTCATCCCGTAGCGAAGCGAAGGGAGATGCTTGCCCGCCGACTCATGCCGGATGAGAGGCGAGTAGCCCTCCGCTTCGCTACGGAATAACAAGCTACGGGATGACAAAAGGTTGCGGTTAATGCTTGAGAAACCGATCCGCGGTGCGCAGCGACAGCGCCATAATGGTGAGCGCCGGATTCGCCGAGAGCGACGTCGGAAAGACGGAGTTGTCCGCGACCCACAGGTTCGGCACATCCCAGCTTTTGCCCCACGGGTCGACGACGGAATCGGCCGGGCTGGTGCCCATGCGGCAGGTGCCGACGGTGTGAGCCGTGCGCTTGCTGCTCCACAGGTCTTTGCCGCCGGCCGCCATCAGCATGCGGCGCATGTTGTTTTCGGCGTGATCGCTCATCTTCAATTCGTTTTCCCCAAGCGAGAAGGTGATGAGCGGCTTGGGCAGGCCGCGGTCGTCCAGCTCGTTCGATAGCGTGACACGATTGTCCGGGTTGGGCAGCGTGTCGCCGTGCATGCCGATGCCGACGACGTTGTTGTATTGCAGCAGGTAATCCGTCAGCGCCTGGCCCACGAGGTTGCGACCTTCCACCACCTGCCCTGCCCACGCGACAGGCAACATGCCGAGGCTCTGCAGCAGGTAGCCGCCGGCGTAGTCCGCATCCTTGGCGCGCATGAAATCTTCCGTAATCAGCGATGCGGGAAAGCCCTTGTACGGCCGGGTGTCCTTGCGCATCGTCGCCCAGACCTGCGTCGAGATGTGCGCCATAAAGTTGCGGCCCACCTGGTCCGAGGAGTTTGCGAGACCCCAGTGCAGCAATTGGCGCGGCGTTTCGATGCCGCCCGCGCACAGAAAAACGTGCTTCGTGCGTTGGCGCTGCTCGTTGCCTGCCTTGTCGGTATACAGCACGGCAGTGATGGCACCGGTGGAGTCACGCTCCACACCATGGACGAACGACTCCTCGCGAATCTCCGCGCCGACACGCAGGGCGGCGGGCAGGAAGGTAACATCCATCGTCGCCTTCGCGCCATTGCGGCAACCCTGGTGGCAGTAGCCCCGGTTGATGCAGGCGCTGCGTTCCCCGTACTCCGGCTGCGAATACGGGCGCGAGATGGCAGCGATGGGCGCATGCGCGACGCGGACGCCCATGGCCTCTGCACCGACGGCCATGAAGATGGCGGAACTGTTCAACGGCAGCGGTGGCAGCGGATACTTACGGTCGAGATCCCACGGGTATTTCGCCGGGCCGGAGACGCCGAGGAAGGTTTCCAGGTGTTCCAGGTATGGCTTGAGGTCGTCGTACGTCATGGGCCAGTCGACGGCGACACCATCGTTCGAGCGCAGCTTCATGTCGCGCGCATCCGGCCGAGGCGCGTACGCACCCCAGTGCAACATGCTGCCCCCAACGCCGCGACCGCTGTTGTTGGCACCGAAAACCGTGGGCGTACTGCCGCCGCTCAGGCGTTCGTCGGTCCAGTAAATGTTCGCGGCGACCTCGTCGGTGGGGAACTCGGTCGAGGGGTCTTCAAACCACTCGCCGGCCTCCAGCGCGACGACCTTGAGGCCGGCCTGCGCGAGCTTGAACAGCAAGGGTGCGCCACCGGCACCGGTGCCGACGATGACGGCATCCACGGCTTCTTCAGTGGAGTAACGCTTCATCTCTGCGGGCTTTTTCACTGGGCACCTCCTGCCGCGGGTGCATCCTGCGACCCGTCGCCCATGCTGCCGGAGACGGCAGTTGCGTTGGGACCGGGCGTGTCGGCGCCGCGTTCGCCATTGCGGCTGTATTCGAAGGGCAACGCCGTGTTGGGGCCAATCGCGACCCAGCCTTCGCCGGGTGCCACGCCGCCGGTTACGCCGTCGGCAAAGCCGTAGAATTCCATGGCGTCCATCGCGTCGGGATGGCTGATCCAAGTGCGCACAATGTCCGACCGCACTGCCTTCAGCCAAGTGGAGAGCGGAAACTGCGCGGGGCCGTCCACATCACCATTGGCCACACAGCGCAGGTATCCCTCGCGTGCGGGTGGCGGCATGGCGACGAACGTCTTCATCGGCGTTTGCCGCAGCATACCGAACAGGGCCTTCAGCCCCTGACGGTAGGCTTCCCCGTCGGGCGGCAGATTCGCGTAACGCCAGCCTGCATTCTTGCCGGTTTGCAGGCGGCGGTCGATGCCGTCGGCAATGTCGACCGCCGTGCCGACGGTTCCCTGCGGCAGGATGACGTCGACGAGCTGCTGGAGCTGCGCGAACTCTTCGTCGGTCAGGAATCGCGTCGTGCGCGGCTCCGGATTGGCGCGCTGTTCGAGCGCACGCAGGGTGGCATCCGAGACGCGGGCGCGCACGTCGGGGTTCTGCAGAATTTTTAAGTTGGAGGGACTCATTACACGATTAGGACGCAAGGTTTGCGTGATTGGCTTTATCCCTCTGCCGTTATGACCGCACGGCAGGTTCATCCGCTTGCCGGAAGGCCGCCGGATTTCCATGCGGGCAAAGCGGCGGGGTACGTTTTGCCGGGGGTGCGCATCACAGCCGTATGCTTCCTTTTCGCGAACATGGATCTTCCGACACACCCTTGACCTTTCTGCTGCTGCACTATTTCGGCGGGTCGCACCGCGAATGGGACCAGGTCGTGGCTCGTCTGACGCCAACGTATCGCACCATCGCCGCGGACCTGCCCGGTTTCGGCGAGGCAAAGGCGCTGGAAGGTCTCTCGGTCGAGGCTGTAGCGACCCGCATTCGCACGCTGCTGGACTATCTCGCGCCAGCACCGGTGATCCTGGTGGGCCACTCCATGCCCGGCAAGGCCGCGATGGTGGTGGCGGCGGATCCACCGGCGAACCTGCGCGGCGTCGCCCTACTCGCGCCGTCACCCCTCGGCGGAGAACCGATGACCGACAGGCAGCGCGAGGCGCAGACCGTCGCCAACACCACTCGTGCCCATGCAGAAGCCTTTACCAACCCGGGGTTCTACGGCACGCCGCTGCCAGAGCACTATGAACAGGCGGTGGAAGATGTACTTGCCGGCAGCGATGAAGCCTTCCATGACTGGCCGCTGCACGGCAACAAGGAAAATTGGACCGGCCGCGTAAAGGCGTTCAAGGTCAAAACGATCCTGATCGTCGGCGACCACGACAAGGCCATCGACCCGAAGCTGCAGGAACAGGAGACGCTGCCGCTGGTAACCGCGAGCGGCGGACGCATGCATCTGCTACCCAACGCCGCGCACCTTACGCCGTATCAACAGCCGGACGAGGTCGCGGCAATTCTGCGGCAGTTTGCACAGGAGGTGCTTTAAAGCCGGTGCGCTACTCTTAAGCGACATCACAGCCTTAGCGCCATAGTTCTATCAAGGAGACTTCGTGCCAGCCGCACCCAGCCCCAGCCGCCTTGTTCCCTCGCGGTCGCTTCGCCTGCGGCAACGCTGCGCGACCATGAATGTTCTGGTCTATGTGAGCATGGCGCTGGTCTTGCTGCTGATAATCCTGCGCAAGACGCACGGACATTTCACCTACTGTCTCGATGACCCCTACATCCACCTGGCGCTGGCGGACCGAATGCGCCATGGGCTGTACGGCATCAACGCGGGCGAACCTGCAAGTCCATCGTCGAGTATCCTGTGGCCGTTGCTGTTGGTGCCATTTGCAGGGACGGTGCTGATGCCGTGGATGCCGCTGCTGCTGAACCTTGTCTTCAGTACTGGGACGGCGTGGCTGTTGGGCCATTTCGTCGACCGCTACTTCCTGCCCGGCTGGCGCGCCCGGCTGTTCGCGGTGCTGCTGCTGCCGGCCACCAACATCTTCGGCCTGACGTATACCGGTCTGGAACATCCGCTGCAGGTGATGCTGTGCGTTGCCGGTGCGTTCGCCGTGCTGCATGTGCTGGATGGCGAATCCGTCCCGACGTGGACCGTCGTCGCAGCCGTCATTTTGCCCTCGGTACGGTACGAGGGCATGCTGATAACGATCGCCGTCGCGGTAGCGCTGTGGGCTTCGCGCTCGCGGCGCATGGCCGTGTTGCTGGTGCCGGTCAGCCTGCTTCCCGCCGCGGTGTTCAGCCTGTTTCTGCACCGGCTGCGGCTGCCGTGGTTTCCACTATCGGTGCTGGTGAAAAGCCGCTACAAGTTTCAGGACCACAGCAGCCTACCTGTGCGCGCTGTACGGCTGGTCCTCAACACGCTCACGACCACCCTGCAAGATCCCGAACGCGCACCCCAGTTGTTGCTTGTGGTGGTGCTGGGGTACTTCGCCTGGCGTAGCCGCCGCACGCGCAGTGTATGCCTGGCGTTGACCGGATGCGCGGCGGTGGGCATGGCGCAGGTGCTTCTGGGCCCGGTCGGCTGGTTCTTCCGCTACGAGATCTACTGCCTCGCCTTTACGCTCCTGGTTGCCATCGCCGCCGATGCGCGCTTGCCGGCAATCGGTGCACCCACCGACAGCGACCTGGGGTCGCGCAGCCGCCCGGACTTGCACCTGACCTCACCCTACCTGAGTGCGGAAACCCTCGCCGGCACCACTGCCGTTCCGGGGCTGCTACTGGTGTTGGTGGGCGCGCTTGCCATGTTCTATGCGCGGCCTCAGCTTGGCGTGCCCCAGGCGGCGCTCGGCATCTACCAGCAGCAAGTGCAGCTTGGCCGCTTTGCGTCGCAGTTTGAGCTGGGGCCCGTGGCGGTAAACGACCTGGGTTGGGTCGCCTTCGACCGCAAGCCCGGTCAATATGTGCTCGACCTCGTCGGCCTCGGTTCTTACGAAGCCTTCCAGACGAAAGAGGCGCAGCGTACCCCCGACTGGCTCGACCGCATCACGCGCGAACACGGTATCGGCGTTGTGATGATGTACACGGACTGGTTTCCCAAGGGTGTGCCGGCTGGCTGGCAACGCCTCGCCAGACTCTGCTCCGCGGATGTGGACCCCGCGCTCGGCGCGGCGGATACCCGCGTCATGTTCTACGGCACGCACGCGGCGGACACACCACGCCTGCTGCAAGAGTTGTCGCGCTTTGGATCCAGTCTGCCCAAGGGCTCGGTCCTGCAGCTCAATCCACCGGATTCCTCGGAAACGTGCGCAGCCGCGCCGTGAGCCGAGTGACAAGCCGTTAACGGCGGCACAACATCTGCGCTGTCATTTGACAGTTGTACCTCTCGCTCTCGTAACATCCTCGCACTGGCTGCGACGGCAAGGGGCTGTTCCCGATCCGCGATGCCCCATGCTCTTGAATGGCATCACCACTTTTTTGTAGAAAGTTGACCTAGACACCGCATGGCGATGGCAGGCGTAAGTAACACCTTCTCCGCTCCACAGACCGGCACGACGAACCGCGGCGCACTCGCCGTGGTGACGACGCTGTTCTTTATGTGGGGCTTCTGTACCGTGCTGAATGACGCCCTCATTCCACACCTGCAGTCGATTTTCTCGCTCAGCTACGTGCAGGCGTCGCTCATTCAGCTCGCGTTTTTCACGTCGTATTTTCTATTTGCCATGCCCGCCGGCAAGCTGGTGGAGATCATCGGCTACCAGCGCACCATGATCGTCGGCCTCATCACCATGGCCGTGGGTGCACTGCTGTTCGTTCCCGCCGCGACGACCGCAAAGTACCCCATATTCCTCGCCGCCCAGGTCGTTCTTGCCGCCGGCGTCACGCTGCTGCAGGTCGCGGCGAACCCGTACGTCACCATCCTGGGACCGCCGGAAACGGCGTCGAGCCGCCTGAACCTGACGCAGGCATTCAACACGCTGGGGGACACGGTTGCGCCGTACTTCGGCAGTATTCTGATCTTGGGCGGCGCGGCGGTCGAGAGCGTCCCCAAAGACGATCAGGCGCTGATCGCCTACCGCGTGCACCAGGCCGCGACGGTCAAGCTGCCGTACATCGCCATTGCCGCGACGCTCATCATTCTTGCCGTCGCCATCGCGCTCTACCGCTTTCCCCGGCTAGAGGTCACGCGTGACTTCCGCCCCAGCGGCATGGATTCGACCAACGACAGTATCTGGAAGCACCCACACGTCTGGCTCGGCGCGCTTGCCATCTTCATTTACGTCGGCGCCGAGGTGTCGGTCGGCAGCTTTCTCGCTAAGTTCATCGCCGATCCAGTGATCGGCAACATGACGCTGCAGTCGGCCACCAAGATGGTGACGCTGTACTGGGCAGGCATGATGCTGGGCCGGTTCGCGGGTTCGTATGCCATGCAGAAAATAGCATCGAACAAGCTGCTCATGGTCGCCGGTGTCGGTGGCTTTCTCGTCGTCCTGATCGCCGTGCTGGCGACCGGACACATTGCCATGTGGTCCATTCTGGCGGTCGGCCTGTTCAA
>CBAAAH010000134.1:0-7514 GCA_964658865.1 uncultured Granulicella sp. | reverse complement strand
GGATTGCGTGTGCTCGGCTGGCGTACTGTGCCGACCGACCCGGGCACGCTCGGCGAGATTGCGCTCGCGTCGATGCCCGGCATTCGGCATCTTCTGGCGACCGACGACAGCGGTGAAGCGATCGAGGCGACGGAGCGCAAGCTGTACCTGGCGCGTAAGGACTTCGAGCGACGCTTTGAAGCAGGTGAGGTGAGCGGCTATGTCGCATCGCTGTCGGCCCGTGTGGTGGTCTATAAGTCGCTGTGCATCGGTCGCCTGCTGCCGGAATTTTATGCCGACCTGCGCGACCCGAGTTACTTGACGAGTTTTGCGCTTTTCCATCAGCGATACGCGACGAACACGACACCCGCGTGGCACCGTGCGCAGCCCGGCCGCATGCTGGCGCACAACGGCGAAATCAACACTGTCTGGGGGAATCGCTCACGCATGGAAGCCCGTTACAGTACGCTGCCGGCAGAGTGCCAGCCGATCCTGACCAAGGACGGCACAGACTCCACATCGCTGGATGAGACCGTGGAACTGCTGACGCGCAACGGCCGCACGATTGCCGAGGCCATTCGCATCCTCTTGCCACCTGCGGTAACGGAACATCCGTCCGCGTTCCTGCAGTACCACCGCGACACCGCCGAGCCGTGGGATGGGCCCGCCGCGCTTGGATTTACCGATGGACGGTACGTCGGCTCTGCGCTGGACCGCAACGGCCTGCGTCCCACGCGTTATGCGTTTACGGCGGACGGCCTGGTCGTTGCCGGATCGGAGGCCGGGCTGGTCGATCTCGATCCGGAACGTGTGGTGCACAGCGGTCGCCTTGGTCCGGGCCAGATGCTGGTCGTCGATCTGCAGGAACAGAAGATTTATGAGAACGAGGCGCTGCTGGACCTGTTCGACGCCGACGGGAGCTACGCCGCGCTGGTCGACGACCGCACCATCGAAGCGGAGTGGGTGGACCTGCCCGCGACCGATACCGCGCGCATTGAGGCGGCGCAGAAAAACTTCGGCTACACCCGAGAAGACATGCGCATGGTACTGCAGCCCATGTTCGCCGAGGGGAAGGACGCGATCTGGTCGATGGGAGACGACACGCCGCTGGCGTATCTGGCGAAGGCACCGCGGCCCGTGTACGCGTACTTCCGTCAGCGATTTGCGCAGGTGACGAACCCGGCAATCGACCCGCTACGTGAGGCGGTGGTCGTGTCGTTGCACACGCGCCTCGGGCCGTGGTCGCACCTGCTGGACAAGCATGCGCCGTTGCCCGGCATTTCGCTGCGGTCGCCGTTTCTGTCGGTCGGCAAACTGGAATCGCTGCGGCAGGGCAAATACCCGCACAACGACACGCTGCGTCTGCGCGAGTTGAAATGCGTGTTTTCCGCTCGATTCTCGCTGGAAATCGGGGTGGAAGCGCTATGTGCGAATGCCATCGAACTGGTGCGGAGCGGCACGGAAATCCTGCTGCTGAGCGACCGCAATGCATCGGTGGAAGAGCTGCCGATTCCCATGGCGATCGCCGTCGCCGTCGTGCATCACGCGCTGGTCGAAGCGGGTCTGCGCACTCATGCCGGCATCGCGGTAGAGGCGGCGGACGTGCGCGATGTACACCACGCGGCGGTGCTGATCGGCTATGGTGCGGGCGCGGTGTGCCCGTGGCTGGCGTTGGAGACGGCGCGTGCGTCGAACCCGGAAGATCCAAATACGCCGGAAGTCCGCATGTTGAAGGCCTTCGACGCAGGCCTGGCAAAAATCATGTCCAAGATGGGCATCAGTGTGGTGGATAGCTATCGCGGTGCCTACCAGTTCGACATTTTGGGCCTGAGCATGGATGTGGTCGACCGGTGTTTTCCGCTCACACCCGCGCCGCTTGGTGGTATCGGTTTTGCGGAGATCGAGGCAAACGTGCGTGCGCTATGGAGCGTGCCCGCGGTGGAAGCGGTCGCCAAGCCGGAACTGCCGGATTACGGTTGGGTCAAGTTTCGCCGTGCCGACGTGACGGAGCCGCACGCCTGGGCGCCGATGACCGTCAAGGCGCTGCAGAGCGTCGTCGGCAGCGCACGCAACGTGCCGATACCGGTGGATCCCGCAGAGGCGTTCCGCATGTACAGCAACGAGGCGTCGGCGAAAGAGCCGGCCAACCTGCGCGACCTGCTGGAGATTCGCCCCGCCGGACCTGAAATTCCACTGGAATTCGTGGAGGTGGCGAGTTCGCTGCAGCGTCGATTTATTTCCAGTGCCATGTCGCTGGGCTCGCTCAGCCCGGAGGCACACACGACCATCACGATTGCCATGAACATGATCGGCGGCAGGTCGAACACGGGTGAGGGTGGCGAGGATTCCGACGTGTACCGCCCGCATCCTGGCAATCGGCGCGTGCCGGAACCGGGTGAGACGGCCAGTTTCGTCAACAAGCCGGTGCCCAAGGGCAGCGAGGGTGGCGTTGCGGTCGCAGAACCTATTGTCGAAGCGCCCGCGGTACATACCCATTTGAACAACAAGATCAAGCAGGTGGCGAGCGGCCGATTCGGTGTCACGGCGGAGTACCTGGCGCACGCCGAGGAGATCGAGATCAAGGTGGCACAGGGAGCCAAGCCGGGCGAGGGAGGCCAGCTTCCGGGGCATAAGGTCAGCGGCCTGATCGCGCGGTTGCGTCATGCGCAGCCGGGCGTTCCGCTGATCTCGCCGCCGCCGCATCACGACATCTATTCCATTGAGGATCTGGCGCAGTTGATCTACGACCTGAAGCGCGTGAATAAGCGTGCTGCCGTGGGCGTCAAGCTGGTGTCGAGCTGCGGTGTGGGTACGGTCGCGGCGGGTGTGGCCAAAGCGTACGCGGACTACATTGTCATTGCCGGCAATGGTGGCGGTACGGGGGCGGCTGCGCTCAGCAGCATCAAGTATGCGGGCAATCCATGGGAGCTTGGGCTGGCTGAGGCACAGCAGGTATTGATGCAGAATGGCATGCGCGGACGGGTGCGTCTGCGGACCGATGGCGGCTTGGCGACAGCGCGGGACATCCTTATCGCGGCATTGCTGGGCGCGGATGAGTATGCCTTCGGCACGTCCGTCTTAGTCGCGATCGGTTGCGATATGGCACGGCAATGTCACCTGAATACCTGCCCGACGGGCATTGCCACGCAGAGGCCGGAGTTGCGGGCGCGCTTCCGGGGCAAGCCGGAACACATTACCCGCTTCTTCGACCAAATGGCGAATGATTTGCAGCAACTGCTTGCATCGTATGGTTTCAGATCGATCACGGAAGCGGTTGGCCGGGTCGACCTACTGGAGCAGGTACGCAACGACGGCAACTTGAATCTGGCACCGATGCTGGCGCATTTGCCTACCGGTCCTGTGCAGTGGGCGGGACAGCGCAACGATCGCCCGGATCCGACGCCGGCGCTGGATGAAGCGTGGGTAGAACCTGCTCTTGCCGCGGTGCGAGCGGGCGATGCGTTTGAGATCGAGAGTGATATCGCGAACCGCGACCGTGCCGTTGGATCGCGCATTGCCGGAGAGATTTCCGTATTGCGGGCGGCGGCGGAAGTGCCGATGGCGACGCCATCCGTGACGCTGAAGCTGAACGGCACGGCGGGTCAGTCGTTTGGCGCGTTCGCCATTGAGGGCATGCATCTGATCCTGACCGGGCAGGCAAACGACTTCGTCGGTAAGGGCCTGAGCGGCGGCGAACTTGTGCTGCGGGCGCGTGGCCTGGCGGCGAAGAACTCCGGCGAGCATGTCATCCTGGGCAATGTGGCGCTGTATGGTGCGACGGGTGGCAAGCTGTTTGCGGCGGGCCGCGCGGGCGAACGTTTCGCCGTGCGGAACAGTGGTGCAACGACCGTGGTGGAGGGCGTAGGCGACCACGGCTGCGAGTACATGACTGGCGGACTGGCGGTGATCCTCGGGGCGATCGGGATGAACTTCGGCGCGGGCATGACGGGCGGCCTGACGTGGATTTACGACGTGGACGGCTCCGTGCTGGCTGAGCGTCGCTTTCACGAGGACTTTCTGACGCCGCAGACGTTTGCCGAGGCGGATACCGAGGCACAGCAAAAGCTGCATGCGCTGCTGGAAGAGCATGCGGACCGCAGCGGAAGTTCGCTGGCGCAGGCGTTATTGACAGATTGGGCGAACGCATCGAGTCAGTTTCTGCAACTGATCCCGAAACCGCAGGCATAATGTTCGCTTCACGAGCGGAAGGCGGGTTTCAAGCGCGCTCGCCTTCTGCGTATTTGCGTCGTTCCATGTAGCATGCCTATGTCTTCGGCAAGCGCGGACGATGCGCGCCGATGCGAGGAATGCATGCAGCTTTCGACGTTGAACGATGTCTTTGCGCGGGCGGTTTCGCGTGGCGGGGAACGGATCATCCTGGAGCACGGAGCCGACGGTAGCTGGTCGCCCATCACGTCAGACCAGATGTATTGGCGGGTACAGCGAATGGCGGCGTGGTTGCGGGCGCATGGTGTGAGCAAGGGCGACCGCGTGGCGCTACTGGCGGAAAACCGCTGGGAGTGGGCCGTGGTGGACTTTGCGTGCCTGGCCATCGGCGCGGTGGATGCGCCTATGTTTCCAACGCTCACGGCCGAGCAGATCGCTCGTCAGATACGGGATTGCGGCGCGCGCATGGCGTTTGTTTCGACGCCCGAGGTGTACCGCAAGGTTACGGGCATTGAGGGCGTGGAGACGATCGTCTGCATGGATGCGGTGGAGGGTGTGGAGAGCTTTCGCGCGATCGTGGATGGGCCGGAGCCCGCGACACGCGATGCGGCGTTCGATGCGGCAGCGAAGGCGATTCAGCCCGATGATTTGGCGACACTGATCTACACCAGCGGCACGACGGGCGATGCAAAGGGCGTAATGCTGACGCATGGCAATATCGCGGCGAATCTGTCGATGACGACGGACATTTACCGCTTTAAGCCGACGGACAGCACGGTCTCGTTTCTGCCGCTGTCGCATGTAACGGCGCGGCATATCGACTATCTGTTCTATGCCGAGCGCGTGACGCTGGCGTATGTCAGCCGCGCCGAGCGTGTGCTGCCGGCAATGGCCGCGGTCAAGCCGACCATCTTCGTCGCGGTACCGCGTGTGTATGAGCGGGTGCGGCAGTCGGTGGAGTCGAAGTCGGCGAAGGCCGGCGGGATGAAGGCGAAAATTTTTACCTGGGCGGTGAAGGCGGGCGCGGCGCATCGCAACGACGTGGCAAACGGTCGCACGCCGGGGTCGCTGGCATGGAAGCTGGCGAACAAGCTGGTCTACAGCAAAATCAAGGAAGCCTTCGGCGGCCGGGTGCACACGTTCGTTGCCGGGGGTGCGCCTTTGGGTAAGGACCTGGGCCGCTGGTTTGCCGATGTGGGGATCGCAATTTTTGAGGGCTATGGCCTAACGGAAACGTCGCCGGTGATCGGCGTGAATCGGCCCGGCGCGAACAAACTGGGCACGGTCGGGCAAACGATGCCGAATCTGGCATGCCGCATCGCCGAGGAAGACGGCGAGCTGCTGGTGAAGGGGCCAAGCGTGTTTCACGGCTACTGGAACAAGCCCGAGGCCACGGCGGATGTTTTCGACGCGGACGGGTTTTTTCATACCGGGGATGTCGGCAATATCGACATTGAAGGCTATCTGAGCATCACGGATCGCAAGAAAGAACTGCTCAAGACGATCGGCGGCAAACTGGTGGCGCCGCAGCCGATCGAAGCGAAGCTGAAAGTGAGCGCGTTGATCGGCTTTGCGGCGCTGCAGGGCGACAATCGCAAGTACATTTCGGCGGTGGTCTCGCCGAACTTTGCAGCGCTGGACGAGTGGGCCAGTGCGCAGGGGATTGGCACGGCAGACCGCGCGGCTCTGGTACGCGAGCCAAAGGTGGTCGCGCAGTACCAGCAGGAGTTTGATCGGGTCAATGCGGATCTGCAGCCGTGGGAAAAGGTGAAGCGGTTTCGCCTGGTACCGGAGGAGTGGACGGAGGCAAGCGGGCACCTGACGCCGAGCGTGAAGCTGAAGCGGCGTGTGGTGGCAGAGAAGTACGGCAGTGTGATTGAAGAGATGTACCGCGGCGCGGAGACGGAGTGATGCGCCTCGTTTCTGGGTACAAGTCTGCCGAGCGCGCAAAGATTGCGGCTGCGGATTTGCGCTGGTGCTGAACATGGGCGATCAGTAGAACGACCTGGAAGGCGCACCCCTGGCGGTGCACAGTGTGAAGTTGCCGAATCCCTTTTATTCCCTGCCGTAGCGTATCGCCGCCGGGGGAATCAGGATGCGCATGGGCAAAGCTCTTGCCGCGCATGGCTTCAGCAAGTACAACGAGAAAGCAGACCGAATCCGCACGCCTTGGAGACCGACGGTGGACGCAGCTTCAGCCCAGCCCGTGCGACGCGACGTGATGGACATGCGTCAGGCCGCCGACTATCTCGGCATCAGCGCCGATTCGCTGTACCGGTACGCCGCGGATGGACGCGTGCCCGCGTTTCGTTTCGGCAATCGATGGCGGTTTAAGAAAGACCTGCTCGACCGCTGGATGGATGCGCAGTGCGGCGTTGCGTCCGCTGCCCCGGCGAAGGTAACGGCGAAGACGAAGAAGCCGCCGCGCTCTGCAGGTTAGGGCGTATTACGCGGGTTGCAGGGTAAGCAGCGTGATCTCTGGCGGGCAGCGAAAGCGTATCGGCAGGTGCACCGTACCGATGCCGCGGTTGACATAAAGCTGCATGGTGCCGACGCGGTAGAGGCCCTCCAGGTAGTTGCGGCCCAAGTCCGGTAAGAACATCGGCGTCAGCAAGGGCAGGCGCACCTGGCCGCCGTGAGTGTGGCCGGCCAGAAAGAGGTCGACTCCACCGTAACGGCTGACGATCGGTGCAATGTCCGGTTCGTGGCCCAACAGCACCATCGGCGTTTGGTTGTGGCTTGCCGGAATGCTGCGGGTCAGGTCGGGTGCGTCGAAGTATGCGTCCGCCAGGCCGCCAATCCAGAGCCGGTCGCCGCCGCGATCCATCTGGGTATATTGGTTGCGCAGCACCGTTGCGCCGTAACGTTCCAGCACGCGGGTGATGCCGTCGAAATCTGCACTGTCATGGTTTCCCAGCGAACAAAAACGCATAGGACAGGAGAGTTCTCCCAGAATCTCGGCGACTGTGGCCGCGTGGCTTTGATTTTTGATTCGGCTATGCTGGTCCGACGTGATGAAGTCGCCGGTCATGGCGATCATGTCCGGCGCAAGCGCGTTGACTCGCTGCACGACCTCACGCAGAAACCAGGTCTCGACGTAGTGGGAGTAGTGGAAGTCGGAGATTTGCGCGATGCGAAAGCCGTGGAACGCCGGCGGCAGGTGGGCGATGCGGACGGTCTGCGGCTCCACGACGACGTGATGGCGGTTGATCTCCGTTGCATCCAGCAGCAGGGCAGCGGCGGCAACAGTGGCGCTGCCCGCCAGAAAGTCGCGGCGGGTAGGGCGGCGGCGACCGCTTGAATCAGGAGGCATAGCGGTATTTTACCGGGACGGTGTTCCGGGCCTGCGTCGAGGTTGCGGTCGTTCC
>CBAAAH010000133.1:0-7590 GCA_964658865.1 uncultured Granulicella sp. | reverse complement strand
GGCAGCAGAGCCTGTATGCTACAAGACATCAAGGCGAGTGCGGCGACGCGGCAACCCCAGAAGCGTCGCGCCTGCCAAGTTTGATAAGAAGATAGACATATGCGCGAAGGAACGCGCGAATGGATGCGCGAAAAGATGAGAAGACGCAGCAAGCGTGGCCCCAACAACAGCGAGGCGACCGGTAAGATCGGCCAGGAAATCCCCACGGACCAGCCGGCAGCACTCCGCCCCTCCTATCCCGAAGCCGTGCGCACAGCCGCACCGGCTGAAGACGCGGAAGAGCTTTCGGCTCAACCGGAAACGAACAACGAGCCGGAACCCGGCGACATCGTGCTGGAGACCCAGCCGGAATCGCTTTCCACACCTCCCGCAGAAGCGCAGCCGATCGCCGCGCAGGGAGAAAAACCGACACCACGTGGTTTCGTGGTGCTCGCCATCGGCCTGCCCGGTTCCGGTAAGACGACATGGTACAAACGTCGCGGCGTCACCCCGCTTTCGAGCGACCTGCTGCGCACGATCCTGTTCGACGACATCACCGACCAGCGTTACAGCGGCCTTGTATTCAGCACGCTGCGATCGCTGCTGCGGGCACGGCTCATCGCGAAGATGCCGTGGAACTACGTGGATGCGACGAACCTGTCGGCCCATGAGCGCCGCCAGTGGATCAAGATGGCCAAAAGTTTCGGCTATGAGGCGCAGGCTGTGTTTTTCGATGTGCCGCTCGCCGTATGCATGGAGCGCAATAGCAAACGCGAACGCCGTGTCGCCGACGATGTCATGGAAAAGATGGCGGAGCGTTTGCGCCCGCCGTCGTTCCGCGAAGGCTTTTCCAAGATCACCGTAGTTCGCGTAAAGGGTCAGCCCGGCAGCACGCAGGCTGGTGCAGCCGAGCCCACGGTCGAGGCGTTCAACGCTCCTGTCGCGCCAGAACCTGAGGCCGAAACCACGCCCATGCTAGACCTGGATGAGCCGGAGACGGCCAAGGCGCTGGATGAGCCGAGTGGCACCTTTGCCCATGCCGGGGACCACGCCATTGTGCCGGAAGACCAACCCGACACTTTCGAATAACCATGGCACAGACCGGCGGCGTTGCGTTTGACCACGTAAGCTTCACGCCGCCGGCCTCGCCGCGCGCCGGTGAGACCCCGCGCAAAATCCTCGACGACATCTCCCTACAGCTTGAACCGGGAACGACGACTGCCCTGCTGGGCCGGTCTGGCTCCGGCAAGACGACGCTGCTGCGCACGGTCAACGGCCTGGTGCTCCCCACTGGCGGAACCGTAACCGTCAATGGCGAGCAGGTTGGCGCACGCACCACACCGCGGCAGTTGCGCGACCTGCGCCGTGGTATCGGCTACGTCATCCAGGAAACCGGGCTGTTTCCTCACATGAGCATCGAGCGGAACGTCGCACTTCCTTTGGAGCTCGCGGACAAGCCACCGGTCGAACGGAATCGCCGAGCACGGGAACTGCTCCACATGACCGGACTCGACCCGGACACGTTTGCGGCGCGCAAGCCGCATGAGCTTTCCGGCGGACAACGTCAGCGCGTCGGCCTGGCGCGTGCGCTTGCCGCAGATCCGGCGCTGCTGCTTCTGGATGAGCCGTTTGGCGCGCTTGACCCGCTCACCCGTGCGGAGATGCAGACCATGCTGCGCGATCTGCTGGCGCGGCTGGGAAAGACGGCATTGATCGTCACGCACGACCTGCAGGAAGCAATCTTTCTCGCGCACCGCGTCATTTTTGTGGATGGGGGCCGCATCGTTGCGGATCTTGCTTCGCACGATGTGCTGCAATCGCAAATTCCCGCCGTTGCGGAGTATGTGCGCGCTGTCAACCGATTTGAGTCTGCTGCATGATCGCCTTTCTGCGGCAACACGGCTACGAACTGCTGCGGCTGACGTTGGAGCACCTGTGGCTCACGGGCTGGTCTGTTCTATGTGCAACCCTGATTGCACTGCCTGCGGGCATTTGGCTGACACGGCATGAACGCTGGGCTCGCCCCGTGATCGGCGTTGCCAATATTGTCCAGACGGTTCCGTCGCTCGCACTGTTCGGACTGCTGCTGCCGGTGCCGTGGCTGGGCGACCGTACCGCCCGGCTTGCAATTCTGGCGTTGACGGGATATGCGCTGTTACCCATCCTGCGCAATACATACACTGGCATTCGAGGCATCGATCCGGCATTGATCGACGTCGCCAATGCGCTGGGAATGAACAAGATGCAACGGTTGTTCAAAGTAGAGCTTCCCTTAACGGCAAGCATTCTTCTGGCGGGGCTGCGCACGGCGGCGGTAACCTCGGTGGGTGTTGCAACGATTGCGGCGGCCATCGGCGCGGGTGGCCTGGGCGAGTTCATCTTCCGGGGCGTCGCGTCGGTCGACAACCGCTTCGTGCTTGCCGGGGCCATTCCAGCCGCGCTTCTCGCCTTGCTGCTCGACGCTCTGCTGGGCCTGCTGGAAACGCGCATGGCAGTACGAAACACATGATCGGCGCGAGAAGAATCCGGGGGCCTTACACCTTGTTTTTGAGAGCCGGGAGCTTCCTCCTCCTCACGTGCTCCCTCGTACTCCTCCTGAGTTGCGATGCGCCTCACGGCGAGCGAATCGTGGTGGGCTGCAAAAACTTCACCGAACAGGTTCTGCTTGGCGAGTTGCTGGCACAGCAGATTGAGGCGCACGGCGAAAAGGTGGACCGCCGCTTTTACCTGGCCGGCAGCTACATCGCACACCAGGCGCTGCTGAGCGGCCGCGTCGACGCTTACGTGGAATACACCGGAACCGCGCTGAGCAGCATTTTGAAACAGCCGGTCGACCGTGACCGAGATCGCGTGCGCGCCACGATTACCCGGCTGTATGCGCCGTTGGGCATCACGGTCGAGCCGTCGCTCGGCTTTGAAAATACGTTCGCGATGGTGATGCGGCAGGCCGATGCCGATCGAAGCCATCTCTCCGCGTTGAGCAGTCTCGCTCCAGTTGCACCGACGCTGCGGCTGGGTGTGGGCTATGAGTTTGAAGACCGACCGGACGGCCTGCACGGCATGGAAGCTGCCTACCATCTGCGGTTCGCGGGCGAGCCGCGCGTCATGGACCTGGGGCTGCTGTACCGCGGCATCGGCAGCAACCAGGTGGACATCGTTGCCGGCAATTCCACCGACGGCGCAATTCCCGTACTGCATCTGCGCGTGCTGACCGACGATCTGCACTATTTTCCGCCGTACGAGGCCGTACCGCTGGTGCGGGACGAAACCCTGCGGCAACATCCGGCCGTGGCAACGGCGATGGCCCAACTCGCCGGCGTCGTCGACGAAACGGCGATGCAGGGGATGAATCATGAGGTGGAAGGAAACCATCGCGATCCGGCGGATGTGATCCGGGACTTCCGCAGGCGGAAGGGACTGTAGAAAAGGCCGGGTGAATCGCCGCAGTAGCCGTGTAATGATACCGTCATGAATCGCCGCTACTTTATCGGTACCCTCTGCTGGACTGTTTTTCCGTTGACGGCGATCACCGTCGCGCAGACCACAGCCAACAACACCTCCCGCCCGGTGAAAGGAAAGCTAATGCACGCCACTGGAACCTTTGAGGTCAGGGTTGTCCCTGTCGAACCGTCCGACATTGCCAGGGCGGCAGACACCGGTCGCATGACGATCGACAAAACGTGGACAGGCGCACTGACCGGTACCAGCAAGGGTGAGATGCTGACGGGCATGACAAAAGAGAATGCGTCGATGGCGTACGTCGCCATGGAGCGGTTTACCGGAACGGTGAACGGTCATGCGGGAACGCTGCTGTTCGCGCACACGGCGATGATGCTGCACGGCAAGCCGCGTCCGGAAGACCTGGTCATCACGGTCGTCCAAGGTTCGGGCACGGGTGCGCTGCAAGGCATCACGGGAACGCTGGGCATCACGATGGATGGCGGCACGCACAGCTACGATCTGGCGTACACGCTGCCCGGCCAGCAATAGGCGCGGTTCGCGCATCAGACAGCATGCAGCGCGCGGGCACAACGCCCGGCGCCACGTGGAGGCACCATGTCTGAGAAGAACTACACCGGCCCCGAGGGCATTGAAAAGATCCAGGAACTGATCAAGGATGCGCGCATCGGGATGTTGACCACGGTCAGCGAGGAAGGCGTGCTGCATGCGCGGCCGATGGCGCTGCCGGACAAACCATTCGACGGGCTGCTCTGGTTCATTACGCGCAACGGTAGCGGCAAGACGGAAGAGATTCGCCATGACAGCCAGGTTCTGGTGAGCTTCGCCGAGCCGAAGGACGGCAAGTACATCTCACTGTCGGGGCGCGCTGCCGTGGTACACGACCGCGCCTTGATTCATGAGCACTGGACTCCGATGGCGAAGGCCTGGTTTCCCGAAGGCGAAAACGATCCGGCGGTAACGCTGATCCAGATTCGCGTGGAAGAAGCACAGTACTGGGAGTCGAACAGCAGCAGCCTGGTACGATTCACCAAGCTGGCGGTCGCATCCGTAACCGGAGCGGACAAGACCGACGTAGGCGACACGGGCCGCATCACGATCTAAATTCCCAGCGCGGCGGGTGTTCGTTCAGTGGACGACGCCCGCTTCGCGAAACGGCCAATAAACAAAGGCTGCCTTGCCATAGATAAGGTCGCGCGGCACAGGGCCGAAGTCACGGCTGTCGTACGATACCGAACGATGATCGCCCATGACGTAGAAATCGTTGGGGGGTAGAGTAACTTCCATTTCAGATCGCTCATCGGCGTAACGTGCCGGAACATAGGCTTCCGAGAGTTCCTGGTCATTGCGGAAGACGCGTCCATGCTCGATCCGGATGCGGTCTCCGGGCAAGCCGATGATCCGCTTGATGTAGCTACGCGTGATATCGCGAGGGTAACGGAAAACGACAACGTCGCCCTGGTGAATACTTCCCACGCGGTAGGCCAGCTTGTTGATGCACAGGCGATCCTGATCTTGCAGCATCGGCACCATGCTGGTGCCTTCGACGCGCACCGGCTGGTAAAGAAACAGGATAATGAATAACGAGACGATACCGGCGATGGCGACATCGCGCAGCCAAACCAGAGCTGGATGCAGCACGGCGGGTCCCGAAAAGTGCGGATGCTTTTCTGGAATTGTACCAAGCGGGTTTTCAGGGGTTGGTTGCACAGGCGAGCTACTCCCACTGTAGTGGGACTTGTCGCGGGCCGCAATGGGGCCATATTCACTGGTGCTTTCTGCAATGGAACAGTTGTACGGTTGCGAGTTGGGCAACCCGACGAACGCAGAGTTGCTCCAAGTGTGCATCCTGTTTGCGTTGGACTAAAATAAAGAATGCAAGAGAATGGTGCGCCCGTGCCAGAGACGTTGATCGACGAACCTAAAACACGAACCGCCGAACCAGCGAACTCGACGCAAGAGCGCCATCCGGACAGACTTCCGGGCTTGGCGACAGAGCGGCGCAACGAGGCATCGGAAGGTTTCGACAAGAAGTCGGCGCTGGATATAGCGCGCATCATCAATGCGGAAGATGCCAAGGTTGCCGGCGCGGTTAAAAAAGCTTTGCCGGAGATCGCACAGGTTATCGACGTGGTTGCCCGTTCCCTGAGGGATGGTGGCCGGCTGATTTACGTCGGAGCCGGATCATCGGGGCGCATCGCCGCCCTGGACTCTTCGGAATGCCCGGCGACATTTTCTACCCAGCCGGCGCAGGTGCAATACATCATGTGTGGCGGCCCAAAGGCACTGGCCAGCGCAGCCGATGTCAACGAGGATTCGCCAGAGATGGGTCAACGCGACATCGCAAAGCGCCGGCCCACGCGTAAGGACATCGTGATCGGCATTTCCGCTTCAGGACAAACGCCCTATGTCGTTGGAGCTGTGGAATATGCTCGTGCGCGTGGAGCGAAGACCGCGGCCATCGTGTGCAATCGAGAGACTGCACTTGCGAACGCGGCGGACATCACCATCGTTGCGGAGGTTGGACCGGAAGTCATCAGCGGATCGACCCGGCTGAAGGCATCGTCCGCGCAGAAGATGATCACGAATATGATCACGACCGGGGCCATGACGCGGCTGGGCTATGTGTACGACAACCTGATGGTGAACGTTCACATGAAAAACCAGAAGCTGGTGGAGCGTGGCATCCGTGTGCTGCAACGGGTAACCGGCGTGGAACGCGACGTGGCGATCCGCACCATCAAGTCTGCCGGCAAGTCCATTCCAACTGCAGCCGTGATGCTGAAGGCAAATGTCGACAAGATGGAGGCAGTTCGCCGGTTGCAGCAGGCCGATGGCAATGTGCGACTGGCGATCGAAGACTCCCGCCTAGAACTTTAAGACGCATTTCTAGTGGATATGCGAGAACCGCAACGCGGGCCAGTCGTCTGGACTGGCCTGCAGCGGAACGGTCTCATCCTGCTGCCACCCTTCGCACAACACGCTTTTGCTCAGGTCGCTGGCCATCAGCTCTTGCAGTGCGAGGGCTCGTTCAGCTTCATGACGGACGGCACTGCGCCGCGCGGCGTGATGAAGTCGGCGCGCATGCTACCGGTGTCTTTGCCGTTTTGCTGCAGGTCGCTGAAGCCACACAGAAACCTCAAGGGTCAAAGCCATCGGCCGATTGCCTCACAGAGCACGTGGTGTTTCCTTGCGGAAGTCATGGTCCGGTTGGGTTGTGGTGTGGAGATGCCAGAGTAGAGCCGCCGCGATTTGTAAACGCAACCCGAATTTGTTGCAAAAGACGCGCGAAACACCACCTGTAAACCCCACAACCTTTGCACAGGCGCGGGTCTATTCCTAACAAGCGGTAGGTAGTACAAACGCCGCAAAGGAGCAACACCATGAAGCGCAACCTTGCATCCGCAGCACTCGCCCTCGCCCTGGTTCTTCCACTTGCAGGATCGGTTGCGTTCGCCCAGGCGGGCGATCCATCCGCGCAGAACCAGGCGCAAACCGCGCCCGCGCATCGCATGCACAACCCGCACAAGATGGCGGTAAAACTGGGACGCAAGCTGAACCTGACAGCAGACCAGACGGCAAAGATCGAGCCGATTCTGGCCGAACGTGAGCAGAAGCTGCAGGCCGTGAAGGCGAACATCGCATTGACGCCCGACCAGATGCATGAGCAGATGCACGCCATCGCGAAAACCACGCGCGACGAGATGGCAACCGTGCTGACGCCGGACCAGATGCAGCAGATAAAGGCCATGCACAAAGCGCATGAGGTCCGGCAGAACGGCTCGGCTCCGGCCGGCGCCTAAGTTTCCAGCAACGGCCCGGCCTACGCAAACCGGCGTGGGCCGGGTTTACTTTTGCGCATCCACTTCGGCACCTGTCACTGGAACATGCACAGGCACGCAGGACGGGGTTTCGTACACTCATGAATATGGACAAGTTCGTCGTCCGCGGAGGCAATCCCCTCCTCGGCACCATCAAAGTTTCCGGCGCAAAAAACTCCGCGCTCCCCTGCATGGCCGCTGCCATCCTCACCGCGGACGAGGTCATCCTCGAAAACATCCCCCAGGTCCGCGACATCGAAACCGAGCGCCGCCTGCTCGAGTCCATGGGCGCCACCTGCGAGCTCGGCTACGGCCGCGCCCAGCACCGCAC
>CBAAAH010000132.1:0-7623 GCA_964658865.1 uncultured Granulicella sp. | reverse complement strand
ACCAGGCAGCATGCGCTACCGGCCAGAAACTCACGGCCGATCAGGAACGCTTCGGCCAGTCCGTTCGGATGCGGTTGAACGGCGTAGGTCAGAGACAACCCCCATTGCGACCCGTCGCCCAACAACTGCTGAAAGCGAGGCGTGTCGGATGGTGTGCTGATGAGCAGGATCTCGCGAATGCCCGCCAGCATGAGCGCCGACAACGGGTAGTAGACCATCGGTTTGTCGTACACCGGCATGAGTTGCTTGCTGACTGCCTGCGTTACCGGGTACAGCCGCGTTCCGGAGCCGCCGGCAAGAATGATGCCCTTCATGCGCCTACCTTTCGGTTTGCCGCCGCTTCGTCGTACTCGCTACCTTCCGTGCCGCTTTGCAACACGCTGCGGGTGCGGCCGTCGCCACTGCGGCCCTCATAATTCTGTTCGATCCACTGGCGGTACGCGCCGCTCGTCACTTCCTGCACCCAGGCCGCATTGGCCAGATACCATGCGACCGTCTTGCGCATGCCGCTGGCGAAGTTTTCCTGCGCGCGCCAGCCGAGTTGGCCCTCGATCTTGCGCGCATCGATGGCGTAGCGTCGGTCATGTCCCGGCCGGTCGGTGACGTGCGTCATCAGCCGGGCGTAAGGCTCGGCGGCCGGCGCAAGTTCATCGAGCAGACTGCATAGGATGTGCACGACCGACAGATTCGTCTGCTGGTTCGATCCGCCGACGTTGTACGTCTCGCCGACCATGCCGTTGGCCAGCACCGTCTCGATCGCACGGCAGTGATCGCCCACATACAGCCAGTCGCGCACCTGCAGGCCGTCGCCGTAGATGGGCAGAGGCTTACCGGCAAGCGCGTTCGCAATGGTCAGCGGGATCAGCTTTTCCGGAAACTGCAGCGGCCCATAATTATTGCTGCAATTCGTGATAAGCGTGGGCAGGCCGTAGGTGTGGTGCCACGCCCGCACCAGGTGATCCGAACTTGCCTTCGACGCCGCATATGGGCTGTTCGGCGCGAACGGCGTCTCCTCGTGGAACGCCGGATCCTCTGGCTGCAGCGTGCCGTAGACCTCGTCGGTGCTCACGTGCAGAAAGCGGAAGCTCGCGCGCTCCTCGCCTTGCAGCGTGCCGTAGAACGCGCGCGCCGCCTCCAGAAGGGTAAATGTGCCGTCGATGTTCGTCTTTAAAAATGCCGCCGGCCCATGGATCGATCGGTCCACGTGGCTTTCCGCGGCAAAATGCACTACGGCGCGCGGCCGATGCGTCTGGAATAGGCCGTCCAACAGCACCCGGTCCAGAATGTCGCCGTGCACGAAGGTGTGGCGCACGTCGCCCGCAAGCGGAGCCAGGTTGCGCGGATTCGCCGCATACGTTAACGCATCCAGGTTCACCACCGGGCAGGCGTCGTCGTTGCGTAGGTGATCCAGCACAAAGTTCGAGCCGATAAAGCCGGCACCGCCGGTCACCAGCAGCGGCGCCATCGCGGAGGCTTGGTTTGCAGAAGTCGTCACCATTCCCTGCGATTGTCTCATTCGTCGCACCACTGTCATAGTGCCTCGGAAGTGGCAGAAACTATCGTTCCGCGTCTGGTCCGGCGACCGGCAACGACACTGCCGGCGGCACCAGCGATGCGGTCGGTACCGTCGCCTCAGCCTCAAGCTGTTCTTCCGCGCGGATCGTCCACGACGTCAGCCCGATGGCAAACGCGCTCATCACCCACGGGTACGTCAGGTTGATCTGCGCGCCCATGATGTGCGCGACCGGCTGCATCAATCCTATTGCTGTCGCCCGCGGCAGGTGCGTGGTCTTCCGCAGAAGCACAAACGGCACAAACAGCAGCACCATCAGATACATCGTGATCGGGATGCCGGTTTCGGCCAGATACTGCAGCACGCCCAGACCCGGCACGTCGTTAATGTCGATAAACGCGGAAAGCCGGCGGTACTGCGGTGTGTTGCGCACCAGGCCATAGTGCGCAAAGCCCACGCCAAGCCATGGATGAGCCTGTACCATCTTCGGAATGAAGTACAGACCGGCGGTTCGACCCGCGATCACGTTCTGGTTTTTCGTGTCTTGGTTCGACAGTACCTCATACTCCTGCGAGCCCCTGGTGTAGTTTTCGCCGCCCTCACGCAGAGGCGTTTGCGTAAATAGGAACCACGTCACCAGTACGAAGCCCAAGCCCGTGACCACTCGCTGCTTCCAGCTTGCGGCCACGACGGAAAGCAGCAGCAGCGTCAGCAAAATCGCGGCGTACCCCGCTTTTGACGCCGACAGCGCAAGGCCGATCAGGCACAGGAAAAAGCTGCTGTAGAACCAGCCGCGCTTCGGTTCCAAGGGTCGCAAGAACAGTCCAAGTGCCAACGCCGTAATCAGGTATAGGCCGTATGGGCCGCCCTCGTTGTAAAAACCGTTGGCGCGGTTGGTCGTGTTCGGCAGGGTGTGGTGCAGCCGTGCGGCAACAATCGCCAACACAGAATACAGTCCGCTCACACCCGCGGTGTAAAAGTACACGCGCATGGTGAACAGCAGTTTGCGCCGATCGCGGCGAAACACGTGACCCAGAAAAATCAACCCCGCAACGTTCGCTACCACCTCACCCAGGCGCGCCACGCTAACCCACACCGGCTGGTGCAGCAGGCTGGGAATAAAGATATAAAACGGTCGGCCCAGCGAGTAAAACGCCGTGAACAGGGCAAGCAGACACCACAGCAGCCAGTGGCCCAGCAGCCGGAAAAGCGGCGGATCGGTGCGCACCATGAACTGCGCCCGTACCAGCCGGATCAACAGCCACGCAATCAACAGAAAATACAGGTACTCCAAAAACTGAATTGCCGCAAACTTCAGCATGATGGTTGACGTAAGGATGCCGACCATCGCAAGAAACGGAGATTCCAGCCACAGTGGAAGCTGGAAGACCTCAGTCGGCGCAAGAAACGGTCCTGTCAGCCGATGTGCGCTTCCTGGCGAAGATGTTGCCGGCACAAACGCGGCCTCGCCGGTGAGCGGCTGGCCGCTCATCCGAACGCCGCGCTCTCACCGGCCTTGGGCTCGTCGCCCTGCTTCACGCGCTGCTGCAGCTTTTTGATGTTGGCGTAGATCACCGGCCAGACAAATACGATCAGCAGCGCCACGACTAGGCCGGCGACGGTGCCCCACGCAGCATACTGGACAATCATCGACGGCATTACATACGGTGCTGGGATTGCGCCGTCGATAACCTCAAACTCCGGCCCGGGATCGGCTGCGGCGGACTGCGACACCTGCAGGCGTGCGAGCAGACCCTGATACACGGTGTTCTGCTCAGCGACGTCACGCGCCCGGCGATTTTGCTTCAGGATGGTTTCTGGCGCACCCTGGAAGCCGGGAATGCCCCGGTTCGGGTTTGCGCCGATGCTTTTGAGCCGGGCAAGCTGCGCCCGCAGTGCCGCCTGCTGGTTGCGCAGGCCGATTACCGCCGGGCTTTGCTCGGTCTGGCTCTTCAGCAGCACAGCAAGCTGCGTATCCAGGCCGTCGATCTGCCCCTGCAAGCCGATTTCCTGGCCCTGCTCCGCACCCACCTGGCCCTCGGGACTCAATGTGCCAAGCTGCTGCTGGCTGGCCGCGAGCTTATCCTCGACCTTTTCCAGCGCGGTCCGCTGCGTCGCGAGCTGCTCTTTAAAAAACCCCAGCCGGTGCAGGTAGGCCGAGTCAATCATTGTGCCTTCCAGCCGGTAGAGGGAATCGATGTACTGATTGCAGACCTTCGCCGCCCAGTCCGGATCGGGGTCCTTGTAGCGGATGGTCACCACGGCGCTGCGCTGGACGTCAAAGCTGACGCGCTGCATCATGTAAGCGCGTGCAACCTCCGGCGGCATATTTAGATGTTTGTCCAGACCCGTGCGCGCCACCACGTCCTGGGTCAACGTGCGCGTGGTCATCAAATACAGGTACATGTCGCCCTGTAGGCTGGCGCTCAGCAGCGACAGGGAAGTGCCGGCGGTGGCGGTCGCGTTCAACTCCGCCGGCGGTGGCATAAATGTCGCCGAGCTTTGGTAAAATCGCGGCTCGGTCGCGCCATACCACCAGCCGCCCAGCGCACCCGCTATCATCAGTGTCAGTAGCAGAGGCCACGCTCGAATCACTCGGGCAAGGTAATCCATCAGGTCAAAGTTGCGCGGACGCCAGGTCGCCAGCAGCGATTGTTTTTTCTGGTCTGTCAGCGAATTGGCAAGTTCAGGCATGGGTTCCCGGATCGGTACGGTGCTGCGGTTCACTTGCGCGGCACCAGGCTTTGTGGCAATTCAGCCTATGGCTGAATCAAGGCGCGATCAGGGCGATAAGCGTCAGGGTCGTGGCGATCGGCGTCAGCAGCGTGCTCAATGTCAGCAGATCCTGCAGCACGCTTTTGCTGCCGATCTTGGGCGGTACCACGACAGTATCGCCCGGCAGGATCGTCGCTTTCGTCACGTTGTGGAACTGTTCGGACACGACAGAGCCGTCCGCACGGATGACGAACAGGCGCTTGCTGTCGGCGAAGCGATCCGGTCCACCGGCCTGCCGCAGGTAGTGGCGCACCTGCAGGTCGGGCTTGAACAGAAAGGCCGCGGCGTTGTAGACCTGGCCCGCCACCGTCACCGTCGACGGCCGGCGCGACACGATGAAGCGGTCGCCATCTTCCAGCGCCAGGTCCGGAATCGCGTCGACGCCCACCGCATCGGGGGTAATCTGCAGCACGATGCGGCCTGTCACCTGTGTTTGGCGTAGCCGCTCAACGGCGGTACGTGCCGACGCCGCGCTCACCGAAACCGACGTTGCGTCCGTCGCTGTGACCGACGCCGCGATACGCTGGTTGCTCTGGGAATCGATCTGCGCCTCCAGCGAATCCGCGTACTCCTGCAGGCGCTGCTGCTGGATGCGCCGGGTCGACTGGCGCGTAAACTCCGACGCGTACAGGTACGCATCCGGGGTCAGACCGCCTGCCCGCGCGATGAGCGACCGTAGCGATTCACCCGGCTCCACGCTGTACAGGCCAGACTGCACAAACTCGCCTTCCAATCGCACAAACCGCGTCTGCTGCGAACTGGGGACGCGAATGTCCGCCTTGGAAAAGAACGTCACCACGTCACCCGGAAACAGTGGCAAATTCTGCGACGCATCATGGTCGTTCAGCAGCCGCCCGGGATTGAACGGGATCAACGACGTGACCAGCGTGACCGGGTCCTGCCGCTCGAT
Organism: uncultured Granulicella sp.; assembly: GCA_964658865.1. GTDB lineage: Bacteria > Acidobacteriota > Terriglobia > Terriglobales > Acidobacteriaceae > Terriglobus. The sequence goes on along the minus strand of CBAAAH010000132.1, from coordinate 2,425 downwards.
GACGGCATACGACAGGTCGACATCCGGCGCGCTGAGCTGGATCTGGTTTTGCGCGCCAAAGCTGCTGTTCGATTGCGTCAGCGCGTCGCCCACGGTGCTGCCGCTACCGCTGGCAGTTGTAGTCTGCGCCGCGTTTCCCGTGCTGACGGTCGCACCCGTTGCGGTCGTTCCAGTCGTCGCCTGACCGGTCGCTGCATTCACGGTGGGCGCGGTGCTGACAGCTACCCGGCCTTCTGGGGAGCTGTAACTGTTCTGCGACACCAGGTTCCGCCGCCGGTAATACTCGCGCGTAATCAGCGCATCGCGGTTCGGAATTAGGTCCAGCAGGCGCATGCCGGTCTTCCATGGATATCGCCCAGGATTGTCCACATTCCCGCGCAGCGTTACCGCGTCCTTGAATCGGTTGCTGATCTCGCGCACCGTGATGATGTCGCCATCGCGCAACGTCATGTTGCCGCCTGTGCTCAGATCCACCTCAGTGAGCGAACGCTCCCGGTGTTCGCTCACGCGCTCCACCCGGATATCGGCTCCATCGGCATTCGTCGCCAGGCCGTTGCCCAGTGTTACCAGCTCGTTCAGCGTGGTGTCGCCCTTCAGCTCATAAATGGCCGACGTCGTCACCGACCCCAGCAGCGCCACCTGCGGCCCCACTGGCGGAATGTACAGGATGTCGTTCGGTTCCAGCCGCACATCCTTCGTCTTGTCGCCGCGCAGCAGCAGGTCGTATAAGTCGAAGTTGGTGACTACGCGGTCGCCGCGCCGCAACTGGATGTTGCGCAGGCTGCCGCTGTTCAACGGTCCGCCAGACGCGAACACCGCATTCAGCAGCGTGGTGAGCGACGATACGGTGTACAGCCCGGGCCGGCGCGCCTGGCCCAGCACATACACCTGGATGCTGCGTAGCGTGCCCAGCGAAACCGACAACTGAAAGTTGCGATAAATGCGGCCAACCTGCTGCGTCAGGTAATCCTGCAACTGCGCAAAATGCACGCCCGTCACGGAGATGAGACCGATGCCCGGATAGTTGATATTGCCGTTACGATCCACCGTCAGCGCCATGTTGCTGGCATATAGGCCGGTCGTCGTGATCTGCAACGTGTCGCTCGGGCCGATAATGTAATCCGCCGGCACTGGCGTGTTGTCCACCGGTGCAAAGGTGCTGGGCGGTCGCTCAAACAGGCTCGCGCCAAAGATCGGCGGGGTGATGCCTACCGTTTCCTGCACCAGAAACTGAAAGGGCGTCGCCGGGTCCGGAACCATGTTGCCCGTTTGCTGCGCGTTTTGCTGCGCATTTTGCGCGGCGGCGTTGGCTTGTGCCGCATTCGCCGCCTGGCTGATGCTTGGCGTTGCCGTTCCCGTGGCAGACGGCGTGGTCATGGTCACGGCAGTGGGAATCGTTGCCGTGGTTGCGGGCGTCGTAGAAGGCGTGGGTGTGGGCGCCGTTTGCCCCGCGATCGTCTCGCAACACAGCAGCGGAAGCACAAGTATCGCAAGCACTAGGGGATGGCGTGTCTTCTGGCAGGGCCGGGGCAAGCTGTTCACCGTCAAATCAATCCTTGGGTTTCGCCGGCACGCTGTTCGGGCCGGGCACCTATCTGCAGTGTAAATGGAAGCGACCATTTTCGAAGCGACCATTCCCTTTGACCTGCATCACAAAGAAAATCGGCGCGTATTCACTCCCGGCGCTTTCCGTAGACACCGTCTCCGACGGCCAGCACCCCGGCAGAGCATCCCCGCCGCCTGTTTCCGAGTCACAGGGACGTACCCGGTCTCGGCCGGGCGCAAGGAGTGAGCATGAGCCAGGACAACAACATTCCCGTGCGCGACGAGCAGCCGCAGCGCGACAACAGTGACAAAACCGCGGACGGCATGGGCAATCCCGGTGCCGACAGCACGCAGGATTCACGTGAAAACCGCCACGGCGAAGAGCCCAGCGGCTACCGCGGCGAAAATCCGTCAACGGCCGGCCCCGGCGGCACCAGGGTCGACTCCGCCACGCCTGAAAATGCGGAAGGCAGGCTCAACCCGTCAGCACCCGGGGATACCGGCACGACGACCACCTCGACTGCAGAGTAGTTCTCGCTCATGAGTCGTCCCGCCTTACAATAGGTTTTGTGTGGCGTACCGCTGCACGGGCCTATAGCTCAACGGTTAGAGCAGAGCACTCATAATGCTTTGGTTCCAGGTTCAAATCCTGGTGGGCCCACCAGATCCTGTATTGCAGAGTGCACGCTCGTGGCGGCTCTTCGTAGATTCTGCGAGCGCACCCTTAGTTTTGCCCAATACTTCACGACACCAGGGGAGGGATCGTTGCTCCGCCTGGTGTCGTGAACAAACCGAAGCAGGTTTAGCTGATCGTTTCGTCCGTCGCGTTCGCTTCCACGGGCACCGCAGGCTTCACTACCTTCTTCACGGCCGCTTTTTT